>JAZLJV010000143.1:0-4322 GCA_045618025.1 Clostridia bacterium | reverse complement strand
TCCTTGCGGTCCCTGTGGGCCCGGTAAACCTTGTGGACCTTGCGCACCCGTCAGGCCTTGCGGTCCGGTAAAACGTCTTGGGCCACGTGGTCCACATTCAATAATGTAAATTCTGTTATTTTGCCTTTCATCGTTACAGTTTGTTCTCATAGTGCAACACATTTTTGTTTTCTCCTTTTGTTTTTTGGGCTTACCGCCCTTTACCATACTACTCACAATAGTAAAAAACCGTTACTTTTTAATATTTTGCAATTACTTTGCCGAAAATCTTGACATAAAACCGAACAAACAGTATAATAATAACAGTTGAACAATTATTCAATTGTTTGTAAAACAAAGGAAGGTGAACCATTATGACAAAAAATTGCATTTGTTGCGATATAAATTACGTACATACCGATGCGGTAAACAAGGCAAAAAATGCTATGCCCAATGAAGAAACGCTGTACCAAATTGCAGAACTTTTCAAAGTGTTTGGCGACAGTACACGGGTTCGCATACTTTCCGCACTGTTTACGGGCGAAATGTGCGTTTGTGACATTGCCGGTCTGCTTGGTATGACAAAATCGGCAATTTCACACCAATTACGTATTTTACGTACATCTAAACTGGTAAAGGGAAGACGCAACGGCAAAGAAATATACTACTCTCTTGATGATGACCACGTAGCAAAAATAATAAGTATGGCTGTAGAACACATTTCCGAATAGGTGGCAAAAATGAAAAAAGTAATTAAAATAGAAAACCTTGACTGCGCAAGATGCGCTGACAAATTGCAACGTGAACTTTCACGAATTGACGGTGTGGAGAGCATCTCGGTAAACTTTTTGACGCAAAAAATAACGTTGCAAACCGATGAAACAAAAATTGACGTTGTATTGAAAGAAATAACGAACATTGTGGCAAAACGTGAACCGCAATGTGTGTTAAAGGACATCTGAAATGAACAAAAATACAAAACACTTACTGCGAATAATTGCCGTGCTGATACTGTTTGTGGGAGCGGAAATAACTTTTTTGCTTACAAATGTGCCTGAGTGGACAAAAATTACCGTTTTTGCCGTAATTTACCTTCTGGCGGGGTACGACGTGCTTTGGGAGGCCGTTACAAATGCTTTTCACGGCAGTTTTTTTGACGAAAACTTTTTGATGACGGTAGCATCGCTGTGTGCCTTTACACCACTTGTGGCGGAATACGGCGAAGCGGTTGCCGTTATGTGGCTGTACCAGGTGGGAGAGCTGTTTCAGAACTATGCCGTCGGGAAAAGTCGCCGGGCAGTGGAAAGCTTGTTGCAACTTGCCCCCGAAAAGGCGTGCGTGCTTCGTGAAGGCGCCTTGCAAACGGTTGACCCGAAGCAAGTTGTACTTGGCGAAACTTTGGTTGTACGTGCAGGCGAACGAATTGCGCTTGACGGCACTGTAACAAACGGAACAAGCACTGTTGATACTTCGGCAATTACAGGTGAAAGTCTGCCGAAAAAAGTGGCAAAAGGCGATGACGTATTGGCCGGAACGATAAATATTGCCGGCACAATTGAGGTGCAAACCACATCGGTTTATACAAACAGCACTGTAGCAAAAATACTTGATTTGGTGGAAAATGCCACTGAAAACAAATCGGAAAAAGAGCGGTTTATTACTAAGTTCAGCCGTTACTACACGCCTGTTATTGTGGCTTTTGCGGTAATGCTGTTTGTTGTACCTTCTGCAATTACCGGCAACTATGCCCTATGGCTGAAACGTGCAATGATGTTTTTGTTTGTTTCCTGCCCGTGTGCCTTGGTAATAAGTGTTCCGCTTAGTTTTTTCGGCGGAATTGCATCGGCAAGCAAACAGGGCATTCTGGTTAAGGGCAGTAACTACCTGGAAATACTGGATAAAGTGTCGGTTATTGCCTGCGACAAAACCGGTACGCTTACAAAAGGGGCTTTTGAAGTGACGGAAATTGTTGCGGAAAACGGCGACATAGACACTCTTATGCAAATTGCAAGCAATGCTGAACAGTTCAGCACACATCCCGTTGCCGTTGCCGTATGCAAGGCATGTGCACCAAACAAACAATATTACGCAACGGAAATTGCCGGAAAGGGCATTTGTGCAAAGGATGAAAACGGCAACACCGTTTTGTGCGGAAGTACCGCATTGCTAAGCGAAAACGGCGTGACGTTGCCCGATAACGTGCAAAACGGAACTGCTGTTTACGTCGCTAAAAACAATGTGTATTTGGGCGCAATTTACGTTTGTGACTCTCTTAAGCAAGATAGCATAAAAGCGGTAAATACGTTGCAAAAACACGGTGTAAAAGTTGTTATGCTTACGGGTGACAACAACAAAACCGCTACGGAAATTGCGCAAGAAGCAGGCATAACCGAATACTATTCGCAATTACTGCCGAGTGACAAGGTAAAAATTGTAGAACAACTGAAAAAATCGGGGAAAGTTGCGTTTGCCGGCGACGGCATTAACGATGCACCGGTACTTATGACAAGTGACGTGGGAATATCTATGGGAACACTGGGCAGTGACTCTGCCGTGGAAGCCAGCGACATTGTGCTTATGCATGACAGTCTGCTATCCGTCTGCACGGCAAAGCAGATAGCTCACAAAACACTTGGCATTGTAAAACAAAATATTGCTATGGCACTTGGCGTAAAGTTTGCAGTACTACTGCTTTCGGCTATTGGCATAATTAACAGCCTGGTATTGGCAATTTTTGCCGATGTCGGCGTAGCCGTTCTGGCAATTGTAAATGCACTACGTTGCCTGAAATACAAAAACAACCGACAATAAAACAGTGTCGGAACAGGTTGTTTTTCAATAAATATTGTGTTTATTATTAAAAACGGTAACCGAGTATTGCAAAATAAATAATATTTCTTTGCATTTACTGAACTTTGTTAAAGAAAAACAAAAAAGCTATAGAAAAAATCTTTTTGCCGTGTTATAATAAAATAAATAGTTGTATACAAGTTAATACTAAAACAAAAGGAGAAATAAAAAAATGAAGAAAACGTTAAGAATACTGTCTATTTTACTTGTTGTTTTGATGCTTGTTTCACTTACTTCTTGCAACAGAATAAAACCAGGCAAACTCTCTGACATTGCAGGCGTTTACAAATTGGAAGAATATCAACGAACCTACCGGTACGATAACAATTGGCAGGAAATACCAAACTACAGCGAAAACCCGATAGATATGCTTAGTGAACACGGCATTGTATGCTATGTTATAATAAGCACAGATAACAATAACTACTACGTTTACAAGGATAACGAAACACCACTTGTATGTTACAAAGCATCGGCTGAGTACGTTTACGAGACGGACGACGACGGTCAACCGACAAACCGCATAAGCAACATCAACCTTAAGTACACTCCTGCGGATTACAAATCGCTTTATGTACAGGCAGACAAGCACACATTCACCGATAACTCGTCCGCAATCCGCCTAAAAATATTTAACACCTATACCGGTACAAAATACAACGAAAGAATTCGCTACAAACGTGTAAGCAAAGATACTGCGCTGAGCATAGTTGAAAAAGAGCTCGGAATAACTCTTACACCGCAAGATATGTTTACCGTTGAACAGTAACGCTACAAAAATACAAAAAAGAACTCCCTGTTTTCGGGAGTTCTTTGTTTTTGGTTTAGTTGGGAATTAGACTGTTGGTTCTTAGTCTCCAATTTCTTCAAATGACCAACCGGAGGTTTCACTGTATTTAATTTCCATTGTAGGTTCTGTCTCACTCTTATTCAAACCAACAAATGATGCACCATTAACAATAAATTCCAAGTCGCCATACTTTACAATTGTATTTTCTGTAGGAAGTTCACCAAAACCATCTGCATCAAGGGATGCCAAATATTCAGTCCACGTATTTTTGCATTCTTGCAAATTAGCTGATTCTCTTGCTTTTTCAATTACGCCACTGAATGTTGGAATAAGTACAGCAGCCAAAATTGCGATAACTGCAATTACGATTACCAATTCAACGATGGTAAAGCCTTTTTTGTTGTTACGTTTTTTCATTTTTTCTCCTTTTTTGTCCGTTGCGGACAATGTTAAAATTGTGTATTTCCTGCTAAGGCAACAACCAAAACAACTACAACGTTTATTTTGCTGGAGAGCCCCTTGATGAGCCCCAAGGGGCACCGGGCATATGAAAAAAATAAACAAGATAGTAAGGTAGTTGCAAAACCGCCATACCTTTTGTAGTTGCTTGCATTATCGCATTTAGCAAGCTGATTTTATTATACTACCCCCCCCCGAAAAGTCAAGTATTTTTACTATATTTGTTAAAAAAAATAAAAAAGCT
>JAZLJV010000142.1:0-2524 GCA_045618025.1 Clostridia bacterium | reverse complement strand
GAAGAAGCAGTTTCCTTTTAATTGCAGATAAACCGTGTCGCCACGTGTTCAACTGAATCGCCACTTAGTCCGTACTATAATCTCCAACCTGCCTGATATTCAGTCTAGAAGATTTCCTTGACAGAAACAAATATGCATAGTTTCTTTTGCAGAGTAACATTTCATAAGGCAATCGGAAAGGTTTTATAGGCCAACAAAACCCAACCGTTCGGTAATCCTTGTTATCCACTCAAAACAAGCTACACTGTACACAGCTTTTTATTCACCGCATAGCAGGTTTAATCTCAGAGAGTAACCGTGCGACTAACGCAAAATTACCCTGTAGAGTCTCCACGACTAATGGGATTGTAGCATATGCCGTTACGCCCTACCCAAAAGTCTTAACTTCCAGCACAAGCCCCCGTTTGGGCAACGAAAGCAAGCACAAGAAACTTCATCGATATGCTCTTTAACGGTTTTTTAGTCCCGCCCTCCGCATAAACGTTTCTGACTAGAATACTGCACCACCAATATTTATTTAGTTGTATCGGTAAAACACCGACTGTGCTAATTATAACATAAATTTTGCAAAAATGCAAATAAATCTTGCAAACAATAAAATTACAAGGAAAGTTTGCCTTCAATTTTGTCCAACAATTGAACTAAAAAAGGCAAATTTCCGCAAAATAACCTGTCGGCAAGTTTACGTACGTTGTCACATTTTTCCAAGCAAAGACGTATAGCTTGGTTTTTGTCAAGAACTTTCAAAATGCTGTTGCCCTGTTCACCTTGGTCTAAAATATCATCGTAAAACTGGTAAACAAGCCCGAGCTCTTTGCCAAGAACTAAACATTGCTCTGCAGTTGGTTCGTCAATACCTGCAAGTAGTCCTGCCGAACAAATTGCTACTGAAATAAGCGCACCGGTTTTTTGTAAATCTGTTTGGACAATTTCCTGCAAAGAATTGTTTTCGCCAAACAAATCGGCAACCTGACCGGCTATCATACCGCCAAAAACGGAAGATGCATCAAAAATTGCCTTACCCGCCAAGAGATAATTGTATGTTTTACTGCCACTACCGCCCAAAAATACTTGTATTGCACAGTTCAAAAGTGCATCACCGCACAAAACGGCTCGTGCTTCGCCGTACTTTGCGTGGCATGTAAGTTTGCCACGACGGTACATGTCGTTGTCCATACAAGGAAGGTCATCGTGAACAAGCGAGTAACAATGCACCAACTCCAAAGCAACGGCAAGTCTTTCGGCATTTTCGTCAATATTACCGCCAAAAGCGTTTACAGCTTGCAAAAACAAAATTGAACGCAGTCTTCCGCCGTCACTTGTCGCATACTGCATTTCATCAAGCAATGCGTTATCGGCTGAAACAATGTATTTGTTTATTAAGTTATCAACAAGCAGTTTATCAATTGTCATCGGTAAGTTTTTTCATTTTTTCTTGCAAAACAACAAGTTTTCCTTTACAGTCATCAAGTTCCTTCAAACTTTCATCGGCAAGTTTAACGCTTTCTTCAAAAATTGCCAAAGCTTGTTGCAAAGTAATGTTTTTATCTTCTATTGCATCGGCAAAAGCTTCCATTTTTTCCAAATTTTCTTCCAATTTCATTTTATCACCTTTATTACATTTGCCAAAAAACTTCCATCGGCAACCGTAACTTCCACTTCATCATTTTGCTTTATCTGTGCAATTTGCGAAACCTTTTCGCCACCGCTGGTAACATATGCAAAGCCACGTTGCAACAGCCTTGAGGGATTGGCTCCGTTAAGACGGCCAACAAGATTTTCCGCCGAATGCAAGCGCACACGCAACAAGTTTTCGGCGGAAGTATTCAATCTGCCTAAAATATCTTTTACACATTGTCGTGATTTATCCACTTTATGCAGGCATTCCGATACAATTTTGCCGGTGGTATATTCTATGTCCGTTGAGGCATTTTCAATTTTTGCACACACAACGCCGTTAATAGCGGAAAGCAACTGCAACGTGCGCAGTTTTAATCCGGTTGTATCAAGCGTGACAAACTCCGCTGCTTCAGAAGGAGTAACAGCTCGTTTGTCCGACACAAAATCGCACAAAGTGTAATCTATTCCGTGCCCGATAGCGGAAACAACCGGTTTACTGCATTCGGCAACTGCACGCACAACAATTTCACTGTTAAAGGCCGAAAGGTCTTCGTTAGAGCCACCGCCACGTGCTACAATTACCACGTCAACGGCGCTATGCGAAAAATATTTGATACCTTCGGAGATTTCTTCATCTGCACCCTGTCCCTGTACTTTTACCGGATAGAGCAAAATATTTGTAAAGGGCTGACGACGCAATGCCACATTTGTAATATCGTGAATAACTGCGCCGTTTTCACTGGTAACAACGCCTACCGTTTTGCAACAATGTGGAACAGGTTTTTTACGGGCATCGGCAAATAAGCCTTCTTTTACAAGTTTGTTTCTCAGTTCCATAAACTGCAAATACTGTGCGCCCGTTTTGTTTGTTGAAGTAAGACGACGTACAAACAAAGATACTCTG
>JAZLJV010000141.1:0-9094 GCA_045618025.1 Clostridia bacterium | reverse complement strand
CATTGTTATTTTTATGCAAAAATACTCAAACACGCAATTTTTTACAAAAAGCTTTGTTGTACTACACAGCAAAAAAACTCAAAAACAGTATAATTTGTACAAAATCATATTTTGGCCTTTTTGTTTACATAAAGTCAAAAGTGTGATATTATTAAATAATAAATCTCAGTGAGTTACTATGGAAAAACAACTTCTCAAAACCGAATGGCACGAAAAAGTAGGCGAAAAGCCATTGCAGGAATATCCACGTCCGCAATTTGTGCGTGAAAGTTACCTTAACCTTAACGGCGTGTGGGAATACGCCATAACTTCTTCCGCCGACTTTCCGTTTCGTTATGACGGCAAAATACTTGTGCCGTTTTCGCCCGAAAGTCAACTTTCAGGAGTAATGCGTCAACTTGAACCGAACAAGTTTTTGCATTACTACCGCACCTTTTATATGCCAAAAAGTTTTAACAAAGGTGTGGTTTTGTTGCATTTTGGTGCTGTGGATAGTTGTTGCGAAGTATACGTTGACGACGTGCTTGTAGGCAAACATAACGGAGGTTTTACAAGTTTTTCGTTTGATATTACATCCGCCTTGAACCCGTGTGAAACACATATTCTTTGGATTGTGGTGACGGACGAGACGGAAAAAGGTGTGCAAGCTACCGGCAAACAACGTCTTAAACGTGGTGGAATGTGGTACACTGCGCAAAGCGGTATATGGCAGTCGGTTTGGGTGGAAAGTGTTGCGCCTTCGTACATAAAAAGCGCAAAAATAACGCCGTGTTTTGACGATGCGTGTATTTACGTAGAGTTGGAAAAAACTTTTGACGATACCGTTACCGCTATGATTTTTGACGGTGACAAAGAAATTGCTTACGCAGACGGTAAAGGCGACCTTAGAGTAAAGTTCCCGAATGGCAATTTTACTCCGTGGACGCCGGAAAATCCGCATTTGTACACACTGAAACTTATTTCACGCAGAGACAGAGTAACGTGCTATTTTGCCATGCGCAAATTTTCCGTGGAAAAAGTCGGCAAATACAACCGGTTTATGCTTAACGGAAAGCCGTATTTTTTGAAGGGCATTCTCAACCAAGGCTATTGGAGCGACGGTTTGTACACTGCTCCTACCGACGAAGCACTTTTGTATGACGTAAATATTGCCAAAAGTGCAGGCTTTAACTGTATTCGTATGCATCAAAAGGTGGAGTGCGCACGTTGGTACTACCATTGTGACAAATGCGGAATTATTGTCTGGCAGGATATTCCGAGTGGTTGCTTTGCACGTTTTAAGCTTGGCACAACTGTTGTGCCGTTTTTGGGGTTTACTCGCCTTAAGGATTCCGGCAAACACGGTTTTGTTCGCAAAAAAGGTAAAGATGAGTTTACTTGCGAACTTACCGAAACGGTGCAAAACCTTTACAACGTGCCGTCCGTTGCCGTTTGGGGCATTTTTAACGAAGGGTGGGGACAGTTTGATGCCGACCGCTTTACCGACTATGTAAAACAACTTGACGGGACACGTCTTGTTGACCAAGCCAGCGGTTGGCACGCACAAAAGCACAGCGATTTTGTCAGTCAGCATGTTTACTGCAAACCGTTTTTTATGCGTCGGGCAAAAAACAAAATAACAGCCATAACGGAGTTTGGCGGATTTTCTTTGCAAACGGAAAACTGTTTTTGCCTTAAGCGCTGTTACGGCTACAAAAAATGCAAAAACGCCGACGACTACAACAAAGCATTGCAAAAATTGTTTCAAAAAACCGTGTTCAAAAAAGTTGCACGGGGACTTTCCGCATATATTTACACACAACTGTCCGATGTGGAAGAGGAAATCAACGGCATTGTTACTTTTGACCGCCGTATAGTAAAGGTAAATTGTCAATTACTAAAGGAAATTAACGAAAAAATACAGCTATGACAAACGAACGTTTTATGAAAAGTGCTCTTAAACAAGCACAAATTGCATTCGCCAACGATGAAGTACCTATCGGTGCAGTAGTGGTGAAAGACGGAAAAGTTATCAGTCGTGCACATAACACTCGCAACGCAAGCAAAAACGCAACGGAACACGCCGAACTTGTAGCAATAAGCCGTGCATGCAAAAAACTCGGCGATTGGCGCCTTTCCGGTTGCAGTTTGTATGTTACACTTGAACCCTGCGTTATGTGTCTTGGCGCTTGTTATAACGCAAGGCTGAGCAATGTATATTTTGGTGCTTACGACGTAAGCGGAAAGGGCTGTATGCCCATAAGTGAAATGCTTGGTACAACGCTAAACCACGACCTTGTTCTGCAAGGCGGAATACTCAACAAAGAGTGTTCATCGTTGTTGACGGAGTATTTTCAAAAAAAGCGCACATAATTTTTTGTTTGTCAACACAAATTGCAACCAAGCCGTTGCAAAGCAACAAATTGTTTTGTCGGCAAATTATTTTTGATAAAAAACGGTTTTAGTATAGAATTGTCGTATTTGATAGTGTATAATGTAAACTGTAATTAACAAAAGATTCGGGAGTTTTACAATGAATACTTTATTTGTACTTTTGCTTTCTGCAATTGTAACTTTTTGTTTGGTTTATTTTTGTAACAAATCTACAGAAACCACCGTGGCAAAAATTACCAAAGCACTTGCCTACACATATGTTGTAGTGGTGCTTATTCGCAAGTTTTTGCCGGATGGTTTTATTTTTGTAAACGAACTTGGCGATCAAGGCGAAAAACTTTCCACTACGCTTCCAAAAGATTTTTCACAAGCGGTTTTGCGTTGGGGGTTAGAGGTGTGTTTTGCCGTTAACGTTGTGGCACTGCTGTGCAAAAACAAGTTTTTCAAAAACGTAAGTGTTTGCGTATGTTTGCCGATAGCTGTTATTTCCGCCTTTTTCTACAACGAATTTTTGTACTATCTTACCATGGCGGGAGACTCTCATTGGGCAAACGTAACTATTCCGGCATTTTGGCATCACCTGCAATTTTACATAGAAACGGCGCTATCCGTGACAATTCCTTTGTATATATTGTTGGTACAAAAGCACAAAATATTTAAAACAAAGCAAGATGCTATTCATTTTGCATCGGGCATTTTGCCGGTAATTGTTATGTGTATACCAATGTTTGCACCACGGGCAATGTTTGGAGCCACAAATTTTGTAGTAGGACAAAACGGACTGCACACCGCACTTTGGATAGGCAGTTTTGTTGCTATGGGGTTTGTTGCCTACTTTGTGTTCCGCTTCCGCAGTGAAGATACACGCTACTCGGTCTGTCTGTTTGCGGTAACCGCACTAATGATGTTTTTTGCGGAAAAGGGTGTACTTGGTCCAAAGCTTTCACGCATAAGCTTGTTTCAGCTTTGCAACCTTGCAAACTATCTGTTGTTTATTTGTGTGCTGTTTCGCAAGCAGTTTTTGTTTGACTACATTTTGTACGCAAACACGCTTGGAGCCATAATTGCCTTTTGTTTTCCCGATGTACACTCGGGCATTCTTAACCCGTGGGATATTCACTTCTTTTACGACCACGCAATGCTACTTACCTTCCCTGCCGTTATGCTTGGGCTAAGGTTATTTAAGCGGACAAAACTTAAAGGGTTAAAAACCTGTCTTATTTGTTTTGCCGTGTATTTTGGTTTCTGCTTTGTAGTGGGAACAATAATAAACGGCATAGTGGATAACAATCTTATTGCAGGCACGTGGCTAAAAAGTATTAACCTTTGGGAAAGAGCCAACTTCTTTTACCTGTTTGATCACGACCGTATTCTGGAAGCCGTTTCGTTTGTAGGGTTTGTTTTTGAACTGCGCATAGGACTTGGACCTTTTGAAATTTATCCTGTGTGGATTTTGTTTTTCCTTGTGGTATTTTCCGGCGTTATTTGTCTTATTTACTTGCTGTATCAACAGCTTATCAAACTGGGCGACAGTCATTTTGCTTGGCGAGCACGACTTATTGCCAACGATGAAGAAACCTTTGGCAAGCCGAGTACACGCAAAAAAAGTTACGACGATTGATTGTTTTATAAAAAATTTCGCAAAAAGAGTGTGACAGTCCGACTGTCACACTCTTTTGTTTTGCACTATCAAAATACCAAATTTTATTGTCGGCATTTTGCCGAATACACCATTGTTTTGCTTATACGTATGCTGTTTTGCGTGTGTTTTTACTACTATGGTGCTAAAAATACAGCTTTTTGCACAGGTTGCTTTGTTAAAAAAGTATTATTCTATTTCCTCAATATAGCTAACGCAGTCCAGCGAAGAAAGCGCCTCTAAAATATCTTGGTGCGATTGGTTTTTAAGTTTTTTTGTTTTGGTAAGCACAATAGAGTACACACCCATTTGTGAGTGCAGGTATGCAGGGTTAAACTCTACTTCGTCAATTTTTAAGCCAACTTTGCGTACAGCTTCGGTAAAGATGTTAAGCATATCTTTGTTTTTCAGTTCAAGGTGAACTTCAAACGTGTTGGATTTTACCTTGAATAAGTGTTCTACATGCGTAAACAACGTAAGCACTACAATAACTACGGCAAACAATATTGTAGCTACAACGTACAAGCCCAACCCCAGCGCAATGGAAATAATGGCCGTTGCCCACATGCCCATTGACGTAGTCAGCCCCTTTATCTGGTTGCGAGAGCTGAACAAAATTGTGTTACCGCTTATTATGGCTATACCCACAATTGTTGCGGTGGAAAGCAGTGAAACGTTTGCTTCAAGATTTTTCAGCAAAAACAAATCTGTTATTCCCGCTACGGTGGAAACAAGTGCCACCATTACAAATGTTCGCAAGCCCGCATCATGGTGTTTTGTTGCACGTTCAACCCCCAAAATTGTTGAAAACAAAACAGCAATGACTATTTTGAAAAGAATTGAATAAACATTAATGCTTTGCGACCATTCGCCAAGCCATTTTGCAAAAATATCTACCGGCATTGTTTTTTTATCTCCTGTTAATAAATTTTTTACGTAAATAGCTGTTAACGCTGTCGTCGGCTACCTCCAAAAAGGCCTCCTCTTCGGCGCTACGGGCATATTCTTTGTTGGCAAGTTCGTTTTGAATTTGTACAAGTTGTTGTTTTAGTGAAAGCACTTCGCCGGGCTGTCCGGTTTCTTCTCCATCAACGGTGTTTGCCGTTTGACCTACGGAGTGCGATAGCGTAAGCGCAAGTTTTGCACACGCCGGTCCTACCAGCTCGTACAAAATGCTTGATGCCATAACAACCGTTTCCAGCGCGGTGCCGTAGTCGGCAAACCCAAGCCGTGCAAGTTCACGTGCGCCCACCGCGGCAAGACCTATGGCCACTCCTGCTTGAGGTATAAGCGCCAAGCCGAGATATTGGCGGGTTTCTTTTGCTTGTTTTGTTATGGCAGAACCGACAAAAGAGCCAAGGTATTTACCGACAATGCGCACGACAAAGTACGTTAAACTTATGGTCAACATCGGTACCGCCACTACAGAAGGGTTGGCATCAAACAGTGCGTTAAAGTTAAAGTTCAGACCGGAACGCACAAAAAACAACAGTAATATCGGCGGTGAAAAGTAGTTTATCTGGCGAAAAAGTTTTTCGTCGTGAGCAACGTTTACGTAGACGGTGCCCATTGTCATGCAGGCAAGCAATGATGATGTTCCCAGTGCCGAACCGATGCCGCACAGCGTAAACAACAGTGCCACGGTAACAATAAGGCGGTTATCGTCGGAGCGCCGTTGCATAAGCAATTTAAGCAGTAAGCCAAGCAATGCACCTACGGCAATAAGAAGCAAATTGTACAAGACGGGCAGTAATACTACGCTTCCGTCCAAACTTCCGCCAAGCATGCCCGTAGCAACGGAAACAGCAACGGAAAACGCTACCAGGCTAACAACATTGTCAAACGCCACAACGGAAAGCAATGTGTTTACAAACCCACCTTTTGCGCCCGTTTGACGAATTGTCATTAGTGTGCTTGCAGGCGCTGTTGCACTTGCCAATGCACATAAAATAACAGAAAGCGACGTGTTTAACCCGAGGACAAATTTTGCCAGCACAAACACCAATACCGATGCCAACAACGATTCAAACAGCGTAAGAATAACAAGTTTGCCTCCGCTTTTTTTGAGCAGTGCAAAATCCATATATTCACCTGCGCTAAAAGCAATAAAAGCCAAGGCAATATCGCTTATAAACCCCATACCGTCAATAACGTTTTGCGGTACAACTTTTGTTACATTCATCAAAATGCCTGCCAGAATGTACGCCGTAACATTTGGCAACTTAAGCAATTTGGTAACACGTGTAAGCAAAAAACCGCATACAAGCATAAGTGCCACGGCTATTATTACCGAAGGCACGTTGCTACCCGTAGCATTTAGTTTTTCATACAAAAAATCCAGCATATTTTCCTTTTTAACGGTGTTTTGCAAATGCGGTTAAGCTTTGTTTAACCGTCTTTTCCACAATCTTACTCTTTTATAAAGCAAAAGTCAATACAAACCTTAAAAAAGAGACGTCATTATTGTGCAAACAAGTCAGTTTGTCGGTTTTTGCGCAAAATGCAGGTATGCATGTGACAACATACTTATATTTTATGAGTAAACGTCTTTGGTCTTTACGTTTTTTTGCAATACCTAAACCAAAAGATAACATCAAATAAACATCGGTGGCAATTTTTACAAAATCAGTTACATCGCATTTGATGCAAAAAATAATTTTTATTTACAGTAACGCAAAAAATTGACAAAAATGCCGTAAAAAGTTATTATTAAGTTATTATGAAAGATGTAATAATACTTGGTATAGAAAGTTCGTGCGACGAAACTGCTGCATCCGTAGTCAGAAACGGCAGGGAAATACTTTCCAATGTGGTGCTTTCGCAAATAGATATTCACCGTTTGTATGGCGGAGTAGTGCCGGAAATTGCCAGCCGTAACCACGTTGAAGTGGTGGAAAAGGTAACAAAGCAGGCCCTTTCCGATGCAAATCTTACTCTTGGTGATATTGACGCCATTGCCGTAACCTACGGTGCAGGTCTGGTGGGCGCACTTCTTGTTGGCGTGTGTTATGCAAAAGGTCTTGCACAGGCAAGCGGAAAACCCCTTATTGCGGTAAATCACATAGAAGGGCATATTTGTGCAAATTATCTTACGCACCAAAAACTTGAACCGCCTTACGTGTGTTTGTTGACCAGTGGTGGGCATACAGCCGTGGTGGAGGTAAAAAACTACAACGATTACAACGTTTTGTGTTCCACTGTGGATGATGCCGTTGGTGAAGCCTTTGACAAAGTTGCACGTGTGTTGGGTTTGTGTTATCCGGGAGGGCCGGAGGTAGATAAACTTGCACAACAAGGGCAAAATACATTAAAACTTCCAAGTGTGGTAATTTCCAACGGAAATTTTAGTTACAGTGGACTAAAAACCGCTGTAATAAACGCCGTGCACAGCGCACAGCAAAAAGGCAATGCACTTTGCAGTCAAGATGTTGCTTGCTCTTTTACGCACAGCGCTATTGACGGTCTTGTTTTGCGCACTACCGAAGAACTGGAAAAAACCGGGCTCAAAACCGTTGCCGTTGCCGGTGGAGTTGCCGCCAACAGTTATCTTCGTACCAGAATGACGGAACTACAAAACAAAGGATATAGTGTATGTATGCCGGAACTTAAACTTTGCGGGGACAATGCTGCCATGATTGCATCTCGTGGGTACTATCAGTTTTGTGAAGGCAATTTTGCTTCGTCAACACTAAATGCTTGTCCAACGCTTAAACTGCGTGGCGACAAACCAACCAAATAATTTTAGCAAAAACTGTGCCAAACATTGTAAAACAGGCGCAAGTTGCATATTTTTAGTATAAAAACACAAGGGTACACAATGAATCAACCAATTGAGCGTTTTTCTGCCGAAGTTACCACCGGTCTTACGGAACAACAAGTGCAGTTGCGCAAACAACAAAAACTTACCAACAGAGTAAAAAAAGTAGTGGGCAAAAGTTATCTTTCTATTTTTGCAACCAACATTTTTACGTTGTTTAACTTTATAGGAATTGTTATTTTTGTTCTTATGCTTGCCATTGACAGCCCCGGTAACGCATTCTTTTTTGTAGTTATTCTGGCAAATACGGCTATAGGTATTTTTCAGGAAATCCGTTCCAAACGTGCAATAGAAAAATTATCTCTTGTAACTGATTCTTCCGCTATGGTAGTGCGAGACGGCAAAGAGCAAAATATATCCACCGGAGACGTTGTGCTGGACGATATTGTAAAACTTTGCTCAGGCAACCAACTTTTTGCCGATTGCATTTTGCTTGAAGGAGAGTGCGAAGTTAACGAAAGTATGCTTACCGGCGAGAGCGAATCGGTAAAAAAGAAAAAGGGCGACGTGTTGTTTTCCGGCAGTTATCTGGTAAGCGGAAATTGCTACGCACGTGCCGACAAAGTAGGCAAGGAAAGCTATATTGAACAACTTTCCGCCAAGGTAAAAAAGACCAAGGCACCAAACTCGGAAGTAATGAATGCCATTCGCACTATTATTCGTGTTATCGGTGTAATTATTGTGCCTATGGGCGTGGCAACTTTTTTGACAAGTGGCTATGCTGAAAGCGTTACCGATGCTTTGGAAAAGGCAAGTGGTTCGGTTATCGGCATGATTCCTTCCGGTATGGTACTGCTTCTGGCGGTAAGTTTTGCTGTTTCTGCGCTAAAACTTGCACGCCAAAAAGTGCTTGTGCGTGAATTGCCTTGTATTGAAATGCTTGCCCGTGTTGATACGCTTTGTCTTGATAAAACCGGCACCATTACCGATGGCACTATGAACGTAACGGATGTTGTCTGTTTGCAAAAAGGTTACAATTTGCGTCAACTTGTTGCAAGCGTTGTAAGTGCAACGGGCGACAGCAACGTTACCGCTTTGGCGGTAAAAGAGCTTGGCAAAGGCGAAAAACTGTTGAAAGCATCGGCGTATTTGCCGTTTTCTTCACAGCGTAAGTATGCTTGCGCTACGTTTGACGGTGTAGGTTCGGTGGCCTTTGGTGCGCCGGAGTTTATGTTTGAAAATATCGACAAAAGTTTGCAACAAACGTGTGCCGGGTACCTTAGCCGTGGCTTGCGTGTGCTTGCCGTTGGCGTAAGCAAAAATAG
>JAZLJV010000140.1:0-20012 GCA_045618025.1 Clostridia bacterium | reverse complement strand
TTTTCGGCTTTTTGATTGGTTGTATTTCCAACGTGCAGGAAGTGGTTGAAGTGGCCGACCCTACAACGCAGGAACAACTGCTTACCACCGTTTTGAAATATCTTCGTGATAACTACTACAAGGAGCTTACCGACGAAGAATGGATAAAAGCCATTGCGGCAGGCGGAACAAACATTTTGCAGGGCGCAGGCGACAAGTACGGCCACTTGCTTTCTCCGCAGGAATACTACGATTTGCGGAATCCTACTTCGGGCTTTGACGGCAACACAACCTACTTTGGTGTTTCCTACACCTACACGGCAGGGCTTGGACTTGTTGTCAGCAGTGCGGAAACAGACGGCAGTTGCTACGGCGTTTTGACGGGTGGCGACATAATAACCAAGCTAACCGATATGAAGGCGCTTAACGACCAACCGGTTGTTGTTGACGGCAAAACCTACACCGAGTTTGTTCCCGGTGACTACACGTCTGACGAAGTGGTGGCAATTCTTGCCAAAACAAACAAGGCAAAATTCCACTTTTTCCGTGACGGTGAATTAAAAACAGCCGACATTGAACGTGGGCTTATCGGTTTTGCGGAAAACCCGTTTGACTACATTGAATACTACTTTGACAGCCAGCACAACAACATTTCGGTAACACCGCTTAACAATGCAACCAATTCTACCTACGAGCTCCGCAGTTTTGCGGATATTGACAACACCGACATCGGTTACATTCGCATTACCGAGTTTGAAGGTTTTAAACCTTCGTGGGACAGTCTCCCTATCGTTGTAGAAGAATTTATAGAGGCAATAGCAGGCTTTAAAAGTTGCGGTAAAAAACGTCTGATTTTGGACCTTAAAGGCAACCCGGGCGGTGACGTGGGTGCAGTAACCCAAATTGCAGGATTTTTGTGCACAAGTGAAATGCTTACCCGTCAGCAACGTGCCTTGGTGGAAAAGAGCGGAAAAATTCTTATTACCACGCTAAAAACACGCACAATGGGTAACAAACTATTCACGGCTGATTCTTACTACAATAATTATTTTGAACTTCCGCAAGAAGGCAAATGCAATATTGTTATTTGGACGGACGGCAACAGCGCCAGCGCCAGCGAACTTTTGACCGGTGCGCTTCGTGACTACCAAACTGGCTTTCAAATTGGCACAACCACCTACGGCAAGGGCATTGCGCAAGACGTAGTTCCGCTAAACGATTTTTACGGCGACATTGTGTGCAACGACGGCAGTACCGCCACTTGGCCATGGGCAATTTACTACACTGTTGCAAACTACTACTCTCCGCTGGATACAAACATTCACGGTGTTGGCTACACGCCGACTGAGGGCTACAACCACATTGCCGATTACCCAACATTGTGGACGAAAACATTGCAGTATTGGGAAAAATAAAGAATGAACATAATGTAGCACCATAGGGATTTTTTGACGTACAGAACGGCAAAAATATGTGAAAAGACTGAGATTTTGGCACTTATAACGTGTTTTTGTAAAATAAAATTGTATAGTACAATCAATATAAAAAGAAAAGTGAGAGCTATTTGAAGTGTACTTTTTGGGGTGCACTTCAATTTACTCTCACTTTTTTTGTTGTTTTTGCTAAGCCTCTACCGTACGACAAGTACGCCTACGATTCAAAACCGAGCGATCTGTCCGCCTCTCTTCCTATAAACTGTGCATAAAAACTAATTGCAGTTTTTGTTTTGATTAATTTAATGGCAAAAAGCACTTTTTGAGAGTGTTTTTTTGTTGTTATGCAAGCAGTTTTGCAAGTTTTACGTAATTTATGAATATTTTACCGCACGTTTTATTGCAGATTTGTGTATTAAAACTGTTATGTATTACAGTTTCAACAGTTCTTGCATAAGACCGTCCAAACGTTGTTTTTGTTCGGTGTTAAGCAGTGGTGAAACACGGTTGGCAAAAGCGGTAAGTTGTTGGTTGGTAAGTTCTCCCTTTGCCTTTTGTTGCAAAACGTTGTTAACAATATCCTGTACAAGTTGGCTTTCACCCTCTTTGCGATATTTTTCCGCCAGTCGTTGCATTTGTTCAAGCCTTTGTTGATAGTTGTTGGTTTGATTGCTCTCCTGTGCATTTTGAGTATTTGTTTGTTGTTTGGACTGTTTGTTTTCCGTTTTTTGTCCGTCCTGATAGTCTTCACGGTTGTTTACAAAAATGTTGCGTGGGTCACTTGCGTTCATTGTGTTCTCCTTCAAATTTAATTACTATTAAAATATATGCCGTCATATAATATAATGATTACAATTTTTGGTGAGGCATAAAGTGAATTTTTACACCGTGGCATTGTTTTTGCTTTTGGGACAACTGCTTAAACAGCAGGGTAAAACAACAAATATTGCAAGTGGCAGTTCACCGTTGGACTTGCTTGGTGAAGACGTAAAAAACGTGGTAAGTGCCGTGAACAATCTTGCAAACGGTGGCGACAAAACCGATGCACTGTTTGCCCTTGCAAGTAACCCCACAGTTATGCAGTTTGTAGGCAAACTTTTGGGACAAAAGTGCGAAAACAACAGCAACAGTGTGCAAAAAAACTGCGAAACGGTGTCACAAAATGACAGCAAAGATGTTGCGGTTGATGCTCCTTTGACAAACGGTGAAGGCTACGTTTTCAAAGAAGTGCCGTCAAAAAGCAGTCGTGATTTTTTCCGTCCGGTGGAAAAAATTGCCGATGAAGAAGTAAAACACAAATTGTATTGGTTTTACGATAACTGGTATCTTAAGTAACCTGTTGTTATCTGTTAACCGTATACGTATACGCAAAACAGGTACACGTATTGCATTTTTATGCCGTAAAACATATTTAATTCATCTTACGGTTGGTGCCTTTTGCCGTGCGTTAAAGTATTGCAAACGCTTTTTTACTGACGGCAATTGCTTGTTGCATAAGGGCGGTAACGTTGTTTTTTTTACTTCAGCTTTTGGTAAATATTGCAAAGAGCGTTCAAAAAATCGTAGCATTCTCTTTTGGTGGTTTTGCACGAGACCGATGCCCGAACAACGCCGGTTTGAAATGTGCCCAGATATTTGTGCATTAGCGGTGCGCATTGCAATCCGCCACGCACGGCAATGTCGTTTTCCGCAAGCATATCCGCAACAATATTGCTATCGGCTTTTTTTACGTTAAACGCCACAATGCCGTTGGGGCTCCCGTGTGAATAAACCGTAACGTCCGGCATTTTTGCAAGGTTTTCCAACAAAATACGTTGTGTAATTTCAATATTTGCAGTGTTTTCCGAGTGGTGCATTTGCGCCCATTTTATTGCTTGCCCCATGGCAACAATAGCCGGACAAGCAAGCGTGCCGGCTTCAAAGCCCTCCGGAAAGGTATTTGGCTGTGTAATAAGGTGGCTTTCCGTTCCTGTTCTGCCAAACTTGGTCGGCAAAATATTTACATTTTTGCCGATTGCCAGCACACCTGCACCTTGTACTCCGTGCAGGCCTTTGTGTGCCCCGAAGGCAAACAAGTCCACGTTGTTTTGTTGCATATCCATTGCCGTGTAGCCTACCGATTGTGCTCCGTCCACCAGCAAAAGAGCCCCGTTTTTGTGCGCAATTTTACCGAGTTCCGCAATGTGTTTTTGCACTGTTCCCGTAACGTTTGATGCCTGCGCAACACACACAAGGTAAGTATTTTTGCCGATAGCATTTTCCAGTGTTTCCGCCGTTATTTGTCCGTCGTTTTGTGGGTTGACTGTGGTTACGGTAACGTTTTTTGTGCGTTCAAGTTCAAAAACGCATCGCAACACGGCATTGTGTTCCGTTGCGCTTACTACAATATTGCCACTTTGTTTTGCCGTGCCGAAAATAGCTGTGTTTAATGCCGAAGTGCAACCGTCGGTAAAAATAATACGGTTTTCATCTCCGTTGTTTACCAATTTGCTTACAAGTATGCGTGTTTTGTACAGCAACTCGGCAAGAGCCAAGGCACCTTGGTTTCCGCCACGGTTGGGATTGTATGGCAGTTCTCTTATAACGTAATTTATTGCATCCAGCACTTCTTTCGGTTTATACTGTGTTGTTGCGGCATTATCAAGGTAAATCACAAACGTTTCTCCTTAACTTGTTTTTTGCGGTTTGCATACTATATCTTACGGTAGAACTATTTGATTTGCTACTTTGTTCAGGAGGTTTTTAGCGTGGAATACGTTATTGCAAGTTACCGTTCAAGAAATGTCACTATGAAGGTTTACAATTATCTTATCAACAATGGCGTGGTGTGTGCTATTGTTTCCACCCCAAGAAGTGCCAACGTAGGGTGCGGACTTTCCGTAAAAATAAGCACAAATACGTTTTTGCAACTGAGAAATACCCTTGCGGAATTGGAAACGTTTGCCGGCTTTTTTCGTGTTCGCAACGTTGGCGGTTCTACTATTGTTACAAGAGTGTGAAAAGTGCACCTTAAACTGTTGAAAAAACACGCAAAATAGTATATAATAATAAAATAATATAGTGGAGGTATGCGCCTTGAAAGATTGCGTTGCAAAAATTATGGACAGGCTTGCACAACAGTTTCCATCGCCCAAGAGCGAATTGGTCTTTGCTTCGCCTTTTCAGCTGATTGTTGCGGTTATTCTTTCTGCGCAATGCACCGACAAGCGTGTAAATACCGTCACACCTACACTTTTTGCTTTGGCGCCAACAGCGGAAAAACTTGCAGAAATGTCACTGGAAGATATAGAAAAAATTATTTATCCGTGCGGGTTTTACCACAGCAAGGCACGCTATTTGAAGGATATGGCTACCGATGTTTGTCAAAAGTACGGCGGAAACATCCCCGATAACATTGACGATCTGCGCACTTTGGCAGGAGTTGGGCGCAAAACAGCAAACGTTGTGTATGCAGTTGGCTTTGGTGGACAAGCCATAGCCGTTGATACGCACGTTTTTCGTGTTTCCAACCGTTTGGGAATTGTAAATGCAAAAAATGTTTACGAAACGGAAAAGCAACTTATGGCGGAACTGCCGGAAAATACATGGGCAGACAGCCATCACTACATTTTGCTACACGGCAGATACGTTTGCAAGGCGGTAAAACCTCTTTGTGAAAAATGCGTGGTAAGTGATTTGTGCAAGTATTATGCGGAGAAAAACAAATGAAAACGACGGAACAATCTGTGCAATGCCTGCACTGCAAAAATCCGCAATGTGTACAAGGCTGTCCGCTTTCCAATGCCATTCCGCAGTTTATTTCACTTGTTGAAAACGGTAATTTTGCCGGTGCATCAAACCTTTTGGGCCACCCGTTCGGTGCGGTGTGTGCAGGTATTTGTCCGTTTGAACAGCAATGTGAAGGTAGTTGTATTCGCAACAAAACAGGTAGGCCCGTTGCCATTGCGCAAGCGGAACAACAAGCATTTTTGCACGCCCCGTGGAAGCTTCGGCAAAAGACGTCTCTTTTAAAAGGCAAAACGGTTGCCGTTATTGGCGGTGGTGTAAGCGGGCTGACATTTGCCGGCAAAATGTTGGAAAACGGCGCACACGTTACCGTGTTTGAGCAAGATAAACTGCTTTCCACGTTAAAGCTTATTCCGTCTTATCGTCTTGACGGCACTATTCTGCAACAAATAGAAGACGCATTTTGCGGTGCTATAGCGTTTGAGAACAAAAAGGTTACGGCACAAATGTTAAAAGATATTTCCACACGGTATAATTACGTTTACGTAGCTGTAGGTTGTACAAAAAATCGCACAGTCAATATAGAGGGCGAACAATTTGCCGTTACATTTAAGGATTGCTTACAAAGGGTAAACACCGGTAACATAGTGGTGCTTGGCGGTGGCAATACCGCTATGGATTGTGCGACACTTTCAGCCGTGCAAGGTGCACACGTTACCGTGGCGTATCGCCGTACGGAAAGCGATATGCCGGCATTTGCAAAGGAAATTGAAACCGCAAAAAAACACGGTGTCAACTTTGTTTTTAACGTTGCGCCAATAGCAATTCGTCAGCAAAACGGAAAACAAGTGCTTACACTTGCAAAAACCGTTAGTGACGGGCGAGGCAAATTGGTTGTAACCGATGAAACGTTGCAAATGCACTGCGACAGTGTGGTTACTGCGCTTGGTGCAACGTCTGAAGATTTGGGCATTGAACGTCCTGTAAGTGCCGGGAAACTTTTTGCAAATGTGTATGCAGGCGGTGACTACGCCGGAGGATCTCTTGCCGTGCACGCCGTAAGAGATGCGCTTGCCGTTGCAAAAAGCATTATTGACCAATTGTACGACTGAGGGGCTTCAGGTAATTTTGTTGTCTTCAAATATTGTAAAAACGCAATACGTGTGCGCTAAAACGCAACAAAAAGCGTTAAAAAACAAAACGGCAGAGGGTCGCACGGGCAACAAAAAATATATTTGTGATACTAAAAAAGTCAATACAAAATTGACAAAAATCTTTACATAATACAGGTAGAAGTATGTTTATTGACAAGGTAAAAATTTATTGTAAGGCAGGCAACGGCGGTAATGGTTCGGCATCGCTTCACACGGAAAAATACGTTGCCAACGGTGGACCGGACGGCGGTGACGGCGGAAAGGGCGGTGACGTTATTTTTGTTGCCACTTCATCTGAAAACACCCTGAACGCTTTTCACTTTCAAAAGCATTTTCGTGCGGGAAACGGCGAAAACGGCGGAAAAAAGAATTGCTACGGCAAACAAGGTGAAGACATTGTGGTAAGAGTTCCGCTTGGCACGGTAGTAAAAAACATAAACGGTGAAATTGTTGCGGATATGTTTGAAGACGGCCAACGTGAAATAATTTTGCACGGTGGAAAGGGCGGTAGAGGTAATCGCCACTTTGCTACTTCTAGGCGTCAATCACCTTCCTTTGCGGAAAACGGTGTAAAAACGCAGGAACACGAAGTGGTGCTGGAGCTAAAAACTATTGCTGACGTAGGCTTGGTTGGGTTCCCTAATGTTGGTAAAAGCACGTTGCTTTCGGTGGTTTCTTCCGCAAAGCCAAAAATAGCCAATTACCACTTTACCACACTTTCGCCAAACCTCGGCATGGTAAGTTACTACGAAAAAAGTTTTGTTATGGCGGATATTCCCGGCCTTATTGAGGGCGCAAGTGACGGCGCAGGCCTTGGTCACAGCTTTTTGCGCCACATTGAACGTACCCGTATTTTGGTGCACGTGGTGGATATTTCCGGTAGTGAAGGCAGAAATCCGCTGGAAGACTTTGAAAAAATAAATAACGAAATTTACAGCTACGACGAAGACTTAAAAAATTTGCCTATGGTGGTGGTCGCTAACAAAATGGATATGCCTTCCTCAGAGGAAAATTTACAAAAGTTTACTAAAAAGTATGGCAAAAAATACAAAATTGTGCCTATGACTACCATCATTCACGAGGGAGTTGACGAACTTTTGCAAACGCTTGTAAACCTTTTGGAAACATTGCCACCGCTTGCTCCGCTTAGCTTTGAACCGGTTGCTTTGGAACAGCCGGAAACGGAAGACTTTGCAATAGAAGTGCTGGATGAAGGCGTGTTTGAAGTGGTAGGCGGACTTGTTACGGTGCTTTCACGCAAGGTAAATATGGAGGACTACGATTCCTTCGGATATTTTCAGAAGGTACTGAAAACACGTGGCGTAATAAAGGAACTGCGTAATGCCGGCGCAAAAGACGGTGATACCGTTATTATGGGCGAATTGGAATTTGATTTTGTTGAGTAAAAATTTCAATTTTACAACAAAATTGCCATACGTATATTAAAAATCGGCGATATTTTACAATAAAAAGAAGGAAAAAGAAAAATGATTACTACTAAACAACGTGCAAAACTAAAAGCACTTTCCAACAAACTTCAACCGCTTGTTACTATTGGCAAGGGTGAACTTACCGACAATATTTTGGCGGAAATAGAAACGGCATTGTATCATCACGAATTGGTAAAAGTTGCCTGCCTTAAAAGTTGTGAAAGCAGTGCAAAAAGCATTTGTGCGGAAGTTTGCGAAAGACTCGGTTCGGACGGAGTTTTGTGCATTGGCAACCGTTTTGTCGTTTACAAACGCACGGAAAAGGAAGATTTTGAACATATTGTATTGTGACGTTTAACCCGTACAATTGCACTAAACAAGGCATACGTCACTAAAAATGCAACAAACTAATTGAAATGTGTACACAAAAAATCGGACGGTTTTAGGGTACACATTTTTTTGTTGCAAAAAGCCGAATTGCAAAAACAATCGCCAAACTTTAGCGGAAAAACAAAGGCTTTGGGCTTTTGATAAATTCGGCACGTTGTTGCAGGCGCATTCTTTAGCAATTGAATAACGCTTACAAACAAAATGGATGATGATGGCAAGTTGTGTAACGCTTTGTTGCTAACCGCCAGACGTCGCTGTTTTAGCTGAAAGCACGTTTTTGCGCTAAGCTGTTGTTATTGTTTGTTGTAAGCTCAAAAATTGTAAAAATAAATTTTTCAAAAAAAGTTGGTATTTTTTACGCAAAAGTGTTGACAATTAAAATAGATGTGGTATAATGTTAGCAGTCAAACAGCAAGAGTGCTAACAAAATGCAAGAAAGAGTGCTAAAAACTGCACGACTACATATAATAAAGAATAAAGGAGAGATAAAAATGAAAAACTATATGACAAGAACTCACAATCCATTTGACCTTTTGGATGATCCGTTTACCAACTTTTTCCGCCCGTTTTACGTTGAAGAATCTGCCGGAATTATGAATACCGACATCAGCGAAACGGAAAACAGCTACATTTTGGAAATTGAAATGGCGGGATTTGACAAAAAGAACATCGGCTTAAAGTTTGAAAACGGCTATCTTACCGTTTCGGCAAAGAACGACGGCGTTCAAAAAGACAAGTACATTCGCAAAGAACGCAGTTGCAGTTGTTCTCGCAGTTACTACCTTGGCGACGTAAACCAAAAAGCCATAAAAGCCAAGTACGAAAACGGCATTTTGACGGTGGACGTGCCGAAGGAAAAGCCGGAGAACCTTTCTCACAACATTTTAATTGATTGATTTTTGACTGGTAAACCTGTGTTTTTGTTAGTTAAAGGTTGCAAACGGCTTAAAAATGTGTTACAATAATATTGTAGCAAATGTAATTTACCGACAAAATTACTAAAGAATACAGGAGTGTGCACAGGTTATGATTGATGTTAAAGAACTTACAGATGACGAACTTGACCAAGTAAGCGGTGGTATGATGAACAAACAGGTGGATGGTTATCCGCAGTATATTTGCAGTAAGTGCAAACACGCTTTTTCCTTGGGAGATTTCGGATACGATGAACTCGGTTGGAATGGCAGTCTCAAAAACTTCCTTGAAGAGCACGAATCCAAGTGCAACGGCAGATAACCGTAGCCAACGTTAAACACAGCTTTACTTATTATTGCTTTTTGCAGTAATTGCGTGCTTTTTCTACAAAAAAAGTGCGTAAGTTTCTTCCGTAAATATTTGAAAAGCCCGTTTGCCATTGACAAATGGGCTTTTTAATAGTAAAATTGAAAAAAACAAAAGGAGCTTTTGTTATGGACAAAAAACCTATTGTAGCAATTATGTACGATTTTGATAATACACTTTCTACACATGATATGCAGGAATACACGTTTATTCCGTCGTTGGGACAAACGCCGGGCGAGTTTTGGTCGCATACCGACAAACTTGCGCACGAATACGGCATGGACCATATTTTGGCTATGCTTTGGGCTGTTGCCCGTGAGGCCAAAAAGAACGGTATTGAACTTACCAGAGAAAAATTGACCGAGTACGGCAAAGACATACAGTTTCACAATGGTGTGGAGGGTTGGTTTGACCGCATAAACTCCTACGGTGATGCGCTTGGGTTTGAAATCAGGCACTACATAATTTCCAGCGGAATCAAACCTATGATAGAAGGCTGTCCGATTGCCGACAAATTTTACAATATTTTTGCAGGCGACTACGTTTACGGTGAAGACGGCACACCGGTGTGGCCGGCAATGTCCATAAACTATACCAACAAAACACAATTTTTGTACCGCATAAACAAAGGCGTTGAGGATATTGCCGAAGACACACGTCTTAACCAACACTTGCCTTACGACGAAAAACCTATTCCGTTTGCACATATGGTATACATTGGTGACGGTTCTACTGACGTGCCCGCAATGAAAATTGTGCGTAAAAACGGCGGTTATGCAATTGGCGTTGCCGAAGACGTAAGCATTGAACATCAACTTGCCAACGAAGACCGTGTTGACTTTTTTGTGCATGCCGACTACAGTGAAGGTAGCAAAATGGATGAGGCAATGAAGGTTATTCTGAACAAAATGAAAGCGCTTAACGATTTTACGGCGGTATCTACCAGCATGGCCAACAAAAAGGTAAAGTAAGGTTTTACAAGCAAAACACACATTTTTGGCACTCTGCTTTTTCAGAGTGCTTTTTTGTTGCAAAAAACCGAAAACTAGTTTTTTGTTTTTTATTGTTGGCAACACTATTACAAAGTAGTGCGTTTTTTACATACCAAAATTATTAAGTTTAACTGCGTAAAACACTTGACATATTCGGGGACTATAATAAAACCGCCGAAGTGTTTAGCAAAAATGTGTACATTTTGGTGTGAATAAAAAACAAGGAGTAAAAAATGAAAAAACAAAACAAAAAGGGCTTTACCATTGTTGAACTGGTAATTGTAATTGCCGTAATTGCAATTTTGGCGGCGGTGCTTATTCCGACGTTTGGCGGTGTAATCAACAAGGCTAAGCAATCGGCGGACAAGCAGGAAATTGTCAGCATTAACACGCTGATAAAAACGGAAAAGCCTACCGGCAACATTGGTATTGTGGAAGCACTTAACGTGCTGTACGAAAACAACAAAAACGTTATTACTCGTGACAACGCCTACACTTACGTTTGGAACAAAAACAAAGAAGAGTTTGAGTACGTTGAACGCAGTAAAATCAATTCGCTTGGCGAAGAGTACGAAAACATGAGTTTTGCGCAAAGCATTGGCGACGTGCAAACCGCCTGCGAAAACGGCGGTGTGGTTTACTTGGACAAAGACCTTACGCTGGATGACGTTGGCGTAAAAACTCTTTCGGTAAAAAAAGACCTGATACTTGTGGGTGGCAAAAGCAATTTGGTGCTTTCTTCCTGCACGGATGCAATGTTCAGTCTGGATGAAGAAGGCGTTGAGTTTTCCGTTTACGGTATGAAGTTTACCGGCCGTGGAGATGACGACAAAACAGGCACATCCGCCGCAATAAAAGTAAACGTAAACGATGCAAAAATCAACGTTTGCGACTGCGACTTTTCGTCTTGTGCGTACATCATAAACGTGCGTAACTACGGCAACCTTTCCTACAATGCGCCGTCAACATCCAAGCCAACTTTTACCAGCCAAACGGTAACCAACAGCGACAGAAGCGTTTTGGCGGAAGATGCGACGTGCGAAGTAACGATAAAAAACAGCAAACTTTCCGGTAAATCGTGCATAAATTGGAAGTACGTTGGCGGAAATTGCCTTATTGAAAACTGCACGTTGTACAGCACAAGCGACTGGACACTTGTTGCAGTGGAAGGCAACGGCGCACACATCACCGTAAAAAACACGTCTTTCATCAACACCAACCCAAAGGCATGCACAAGTTTGATGCAATGTTTCGCAAAAAACAACACGGTAGAAATAACCAACTGCACAGTTAGCGGTAACGGCGTGCAAAACGACGAGCAAATGGCATTGTGGCTAAAAGATGCCAACGAAGTGGACACCGTGGAAGAAGTGGAAGAACTTGCAAAGTATTCCGGCAAAATGGGCGGTGTTTACATTGACCTTGCCGAAGCGCCGTGGGGTTGTCAGACAGGCAACAAAATTATCATTGACGGCACCGTAGTTTGTGAAAACTGACGTATTTAGCAAAAAAAGGTTCGCAAAGCAATTTGCGGACTTTTTTGTTTTTACAACAAGTTGTGGCAAAATTCGCTACAAGTAACCATCTTTTTGCAAGCAAACATTGGTACAATGGTACAAAAAGGCAGGAACACTATGTACAGCAAACGTATTTTGATTTTATCTCAATGCGAAAAACTTTTTGCGGAAAACGGCAAGGAACTTTGCGGTATGGCAAAACTTGTTACAGCAGGAGACAAAACGGAAGTAAATGTTTTTGTAACCAACGCCAGAAGCGTGGAGGGCGAGTGGTTTTTTATTATGTCTTTCGGCGAAAAGCTATATGTTCACCGTCTTAAGACTTTTAATGACGTTTTTACCATTTCGGCACAAAATTTGACCAACGTGTCCTGCATTTTGGTGTACAAACAAAACAAGTGTTACTGCGTTTGCCGTGCAAGTTGTGGCAATGCAGATACATTGCGTCTGGTGCAAAGTATGGAAAAACTTATTTGTGAAAGTGCCACTTTTTACGAACGCTATCTTGACGATACGGAAAACTACTATCCCGCAGTAGATGTTTCTGCCTGGAAGCAAAAAGCAAACAGTCGCTACAAAAGCGTTGAGGACTACAGCACGGCGTTTGAGCGATACTACGCAAGCGGTAGTGATGAGAACTACTATCAATCGGTAAAAAACGAAATTGCAAAAGTTTTTGTTGCATTTCCGCCGTACTATCCGCTTTCACAAAAATACAAAAACTCGTTTTTTGTGCGTATAGATTTTCCCGATTCGGAAAAATACTTTGTTTTGGGTGTTTTGCAACAAAACGGCGTTGTAAAATACATTTGCTACGGTCTTCCTGCGGAAAAACATGATATAAGCGACAAAGATTTTGTACTTATTGACGGTGGTACGGCAAAATTCTGGATGCTTTTTCAGGATGCCGTGACCGGTCAGATTACCACACTTTCGGAAAACGTTTAGTTTTTTGTTCTGCATAGGCAACAAATGTGTCACTTTTTGTATGTTTTGTGCAAAAATACGGCTACTAAGCCTGTTGAGCAGAGTTAAAAACGGAAAAGTACGCATTTTGTTTGTTAATTAGTTGCTTTTTAACAAAATATGCTTTATAATAGTGCCGTATGTAGAAATCTACATAAGGAGTATACTTATGTTCAAAAAATTGACCATTAAAAAATTGACACTTTGTGCCGTAGCACTTATGATGTGCTTGGCAACAGTACTGACGGCGTGCGGTTCAACAGATACCTATACGCCAAATCTTACTATGCCTGCTTCCAAGCAGGTAACAAGTAACGGTGGCCCTGCCGTTTTGTGCGGAGAGTATATTTACTACGTTAACGGTTACCAAAGTTCTTCTTCGGTGGAACCAACGTATGTAAAGCCGGCAACGCTTGGCAATATTGTTCGTGTAAAGAAGGCGGATATTGATGCTATTTTTGCCGAACTTGCCCTCAACAAGGACGGAGTTACCACTACAACAATTGCAAGTGATGTTGCCGATGCAATGCGTGAAAAGGCAGAACTTGTTTCTACCGACGTTGTTTACTCGGCATTTTCCGCAAGCAGTAGCGCAACCACAACAGCGGGTTTGTATATTTTTGGCGACTACATTTACTACACAACGCCAAACCAACACCTTGCTGCAAACGGTTCCAAACTTACTACTCAACTTGTTTTGAAGCGTTGCAAACTTGATGGCACCGCAAGCGAAGAACTTGTAGTGTTGGAAAACAACTCCGCAACAATGCAATTTGTGGAAAAGGACGGCGCAGTTTACGCAATTTACGTTGACGGCGACGCACTTTACTGTGTTGAAGCAAAAGCAGACGCTAAGGCAACCGAAGTAAGCACGGGCGTTTCTACGCCGTACTTTGACGGTGCAAACGTGTACTATATGGCTGACGGCAAAATTATGTACTACACTTTGGGCAGTGAAGCAAAAGAAATGAAGGTTGAACCTGCCGTTAAGGATGAAAACGTAGAATACACTTACACCGTAAAAGCAGTAAATAACGGCTATGTTTACTACACCTACACGGCTTCTCCAAGTGAATTTGCCTTCAACAAAGTTTACTACACAACTGCAGATGAAAATGTAAACGGCGTTGCTTACGAATCAACGACGGATTTAAGCACACTGTACTTCTACAAAACAAATGCAATAAAAGTAATTTCCGCAACGGCTCAGGGTAAAACCGTTTACGGTATTGAACTTCGTGACAGCCAAGGCACTGTAACCAAAACCTTGATTGACGAAAGAAACAACGACAAAACCATTACCATTAACAAAATTGAAGGTAACAGCCTTATTTACACAATGGACAGTGTAACTTACAAGCAAAACCTTGACAATCTTGAAAGCTCTGCCGAAGCAATTGCTTACTCTCTTGGTACAACCAACACGGGTTGGGCAATGCCTGATATGGTGGGTGAATACGTATTTACCATTTCCAGCAGTGCTGTAAACGTTGTAAAGTTTGATGCCGAAAAGAAAGCTAACCAAAAACTTGCAAGCGGTAGCGTTGTTACCATCAATATCGTTCTTGGTGCTGAAAAATAATAGTTTTGAATATTTTTGAGAGTGGACGAAATTCGCCCACTCTTTTTTTGTGCTATGGTTAATTTGTGGCTATCGCATGTAAAAACAATTTGCAACGGCTAGTAGTAAGTACCGACCGATACATTAGTTGATACGGAAAAAGTTTGGCATCGGCAAATAAATTTGTTGCTCATCCTCCCTGTTTGAGCGGTTTGTTTGTTGCCTTTGTAAGTGTGAAATATTTGTTAAAAACCTTTGTAAAAAAGGTTGACAAAGTTGGCTTTTGGTATTACAATGCACTTGCAATTAAAAATTAATTAGCGCAGGGGAACAATGTGCAAATCATTGACAGTCCCGCTACGGTAAGCGCCCTTTTGGCGCAAGTCCGAATACCTGCCACAACTTGAAAGTTCTTCGAGGCAAAGAACGGTCAATTTTATCGGTTAGTGCGAGAATTGTTTCGGTAATTTGCCAAAAGGCAGATTACCGTTTTTTGTTGCTATTTTGCAGTACGTCTGCGGTTTTTTGCTACAAAGACTTTCATTTAACGGTGTTTTTCCTGGCGCGCGACCATGAAAATACATATAAAAGGAGATGTAACAAAAAATGAAACAAAAAAGACTTTTGGCGGTTGTTTTGGCAATGCTTTTGTGTTTGACGTTTGCTTTGACGGCTTGCACAAACGACGAAACGGAAAAATTGCAACAACAAATTGATGCAATTACCGCACAACTTACGGAAATGGGTGTAAAAGATACAGACCTTTCAACAAAAGTTCAGGAATACGGCACAACCATTGCAGACCTTAAAAAGCAACTTGAAGATTTGCAAACCCTTCTTAATGAAAAAACTGCCGAATTGCAAGCACTTATTGTTGGTAAATACACTATTGAAGTTATTGATATTGACGGAGAAGTGTTGGTTAACGACAGCTATTATGTTCGTGACTGCGAAACAATTGTAAAGACCATACAAGACAACTACGAATACGACGGCTACACCGGCGACTACGGCTACGTTTTCAATTCCATCGCAGGCTCGGTTGTTGATGTAAACTACTATCTTGCTTCCTACGAAAACGGCGAATATGCACAAACGGGTGTTGACGGTTTGGTTGTTGATGCAGGCGACAAGTTTACTTTCAAGGTAGAGTGCTGGAACACCGTTGCAGGCGGTTACGGCACAATGGACGACTACGACATTTTGGTAGATAGCACCATTTACCACTATCTCAAAACAACTTTCAAAACCAACATCGGTAGTGCAAAAACTTATACCGGTTCAATTTACTGGGATCAAGCCGCCGTTTACACAATGGCTCAAAAAGGCTACGACAAATGCACGTTTGAATATTCGTCAGAGTATCTTACCGCTTTGGACGGTGCAACCGTTAGCAGTCTTTCCGGCAACAACCTTATGAAGTACTACTACGGCGCACTTACTATCGGTAAACTTAGCAACGACCTTGCAACCCGTGTGGAAACGGTGCTGGCAACAAGTTGCAGTGATTGGCTACTTCCGCTTGCAAAACACTACAACGTTACAACCGAAAAGGTACAAAACGCTTACAACAGCACAAGTTACGGCGCAAGTTTCGGTTCGTTTGATACCGCAATGTGGGGCTACGTTTTGCGTGGTTTGTTTACGGATAACAAGCAATACCTTGCTAACTTCCAAACAATGCTTGACCAAGGCAACGGTTGCTCTACGGCACTTGTTTTGCTGTGTTACGCAAAAGACGGAGTTAGTGCACGTTCATTTGAAATTGACGGCAAGGATGTAATTGAAGCCTTGTTTGATACCTACTACGATAGCGAACTTAATTTGGTAAAATGGAAGGTTACCGATACTAAACCGCAAATGTCAACAAACCAAATTTACGCATCGCTTATGGCATACAAAATGTGCAGAGATACCAACAAAGCAGTAAACATTTTTGACAATTGATTTAAGTGCTTTTGATTACTGACGGTTTATTGGCATAACGTTTACGTTTTACCGTTGAACGTTAAGGAGAAAAATGAAAAAAGATTTGTGGATAAAAATTGTAGTTGCAGTAATTGTTATTGCAATAGCGGTAACTACCATAATAATTTTTAAGGGGCAAATGAATCACCCTGCCGACGAAAGCGGAAAAATTGTGGTGGAACTTGAAGGCTTGGGCAAGGAAAAACAAACCTTTGAAGTAAGTTTTGAAGAAGGCGACACTCTTGTAGGCGTTTTGGAAAAAAACTTTACAATGCTTTACGACGAAACGCAAATTACTTACGGCAAATTGATTTTGGGCGTAAACGAAGTTGTTACCGATTTCAACACTACCTACATTGCGATTTACGTCGACGGCGAGTACTCAACGTTGGGTATTTCGTCTATTCCGCTTACGGAAAACATGGTGCTTTTATTCAAAGAAACCGCCGTTTCCGGCTACGGAGACTAACAAATGAAACTCAAAGAAATAACAATGTGTGCACTGCTGACGGCAATTTTGTTCGTGCAGGAAGAAGTTTTGTCTTTTATTCCCAACGTGCAACTAACCGTTATTCTCATCATGGCTTACGCCGCCACGTTAAAGTTTTATCAAACGGCAATTATTGTCAGCGTACACGTATTTTTGGACAATTTGATAATGGGTTCACTTTCTCCAACGGTGGTGCTACCTATGTTTGTCGGTTGGATGATGCTTGCCTTTTTGGGCTATGTTACCAAAAAATCCAAACTGTGGGTGGTGGTAGTAATTTCCGTTTTGGGTTCGCTTTTGTACACAAAAACGTTTGCTTTGGTAAACTGGTTTGTACTTAAAGTTGACATTGTGGCGTATCTGTTTGCCGACGTGGTATTTGATATTTTGCTGTGTTGTTCAAGCGTGGTAACTGTAATGTTTTTGTATCAACCCGTTTGCAACCTTATTCGCAAAAATCTTGTAAAAATAAACGATGGCGACCTTTCGCCCGAGTGATACGGTGTTTCCACCAAAAAAGGCGCTTTCCAGTTGTGGAAAGCGCCTTTTTGTTTTGCGCTTTGGCAAACGGTTGACAAAACCGCGCTACTACATTATACTTAACAACGTCAAGTACAAAGTGCGCGTTGTTGCACGAACATAGGAGAAAAATTATGGCAGAAAAACAATTTGTAAAAGAAATTGCCGACATCAACGAAGATTTTCCGCAATGGTACACCGACGTAGTTATCAAAACTCAACTGGTTGACTACGGCCCGGTAAAAGGCACAATGGTAATTCGCCCTTACGGCTACGCCATTTGGGAAAACATCCAAAACGAACTCAATCGCCGTTTTAAGGCAACGGGACATCAAAATGCGTACTTTCCGATTCTTATTCCGGAAAGTTTGTTGAAAAAAGAAGCCGAACACGTTGAAGGCTTTGCTCCGGAAGTTGCCGTGGTAACACACGCAGGTGGCAGTGAACTTGCCGAACCGTGTATTGTTCGCCCAACCAGTGAAACCGTTATTAGCACAATGTACGCAAAATGGATAAACAGTTACCGTGATTTGCCACTAAAACTTAACCAATGGGCAAACGTTATCCGTTGGGAAAAAACCACTCGTCCGTTCCTTCGTACAAGTGAGTTTTTGTGGCAGGAAGGTCACACAATTCACGCCACTCGTGAAGAATCCGTTGCGGAAACAATGGACATGCTTCACCTTTACCACGATTTTGCCAAAGAATTTTTGGCTATGCCTACCTTTATAGGCAGAAAGAGTGAAAAGGAAAAATTTGCCGGTGCTGAAGCTACCTACGGTATGGAAGCAATGATGCTTGACGGCAAGTCGCTTCAGGCAGGAACTTCTCACCACTTCGGTCAAAAGTTCAGCCGTGCTTATGACATTCAGTTTTTGGATAAAGACGGTACGCATAAATATGTATGGCAAAGCAGTTGGGGCGTTTCCACTCGTCTTATCGGCGGACTTATTATGGCACACGGTGATCAACGTGGTTTGGTGCTTCCGCCAAAAGTAGCGCCTATTCAGGTTGTTATTGTTCCCGTTGCTGCCCACAAAGAAGGCGTTTTGGAAAAGTGCGAACAAGTTGCTTTGGCTCTTAAAAACGCAGGCTTGCGTGTGGAAAACGACACTCGTGACCAATCTCCTGGTTGGAAGTTTAACGAATGGGAAATGAAGGGTGTGCCTCTCAGACTGGAAATTGGTCCACGTGATATTGAAAACGGCGTAGCAACGGCAGTTCGCCGTGACACTTGCGAAAAGTTTACTCTTGAACTTGCCGATATTGCCACCCAAGTTATGCAAAAACTTGACGAAATTCAGGAGGCAATGTATCAAAAGTCGCTTGCTTTCCGTGACAGTCACGTAAAACTTGCACACAACATGGAAGAACTTGGTGAGGCGCTTGACGACAAGTGTTTTGCAAAAATTGTTTGGGATGAAGACCCTGCTTGCGAAGCCCTTATCAAGGGAAAATATCAAGCAACCGTGCGTGTTATGTTGGAAGACGAAACACCTTTCCAAGACGTTTGCACCGTTTGCGGTAAAAAATGCAATAAACCGGTTGTTGCATTGGTGGCACGAGCATACTAGTCGGCGCCGAATGTTTGATGCAAAGACGGCATCAAAGCGCCGTCGCTAAGGTGCGCCTTACACGGCGCCACAGTCCCATTTCGCTGGGGAGTAGCATTGACCCGACATCCCCCGCAAATTACACCCCATTTGATAAAAGGAATCAAACGGGGACCCCGTGTGCAAAAGTGCCAATAACGGTTGCCATTTTTGCGGTTTATAAAACTCAAAAGCACTCCTTGTGGGGTGCTTTTTTAATGCAGAATGCAAATGGTGGAACGTTTGGTAGAATGCAGAATGCAAAATTCATCACTCATCATTTTACATCGGCGCTTTGTATTTTTCTTTGCACAATCTTTACAAATAATCAAAATTGTTGGCCATCATAAAAAATACTTATGTATTTTAGTATGCAAAAAAGTTGTTTTTATAGGCTTTTTATGTTACAATTTAAGATGTGCGAAAATGTATCGCACAAATTAAAAATATATTTTTAAGGAGAATCTAAAAATGAAAAAAGTACTTGTACTTGTACTTGCAGTTGTTATGGCTCTTGCAGTTGTAGCATTTGCAGCATGTGGCACAGAAGAAACCGTAACAGGTGAATGCACTTATCCTAACGCTTGGAACCCAACCGGCACACCTTACGGATGCAAAGTTGACGTAACAGTTAAAAACGGCGTTATCACAGCTATCAAACTTTACACAGATGAAGAATCCGGTATGGTTAGAACATCTGCAAGCAACGATGCTGCCGGCTGGAACAAAGACACCGCTGAAGGCAAATACGACGCATACCTTAACGGTCTTGTAGGAAAGACAGTTGAAGAAATCAACGCTATCAAAGTTCTTCCTGACGGAAAAGCTGCAAGCGATATCGGCAACGGCGCACTTACCGGCAAAGAAATCGTTCTTTTTGAAGGCCAAAGCACATACGCAATCGCAGGTGCTACACAATCTTCTGCACGTTTCATTATGGCTATTCAAAACGCACTTAGCAAACTTGCAAAATAATTTAACCAATAGTTAAACAACAAAACGCGCTACAAAATG
>JAZLJV010000139.1:0-5708 GCA_045618025.1 Clostridia bacterium | reverse complement strand
TGTTGTCCGCCGTTTTGTAAGTTACGTTTGTTGGGTAACCGAGAGATGTAGCCAACGTAAATGACGTAAACTTTGTTGCATCGGGTACGGCTTGTTCTACCGTGTCGCTACCAATTTTTACAATTTCCGAAAGGTCTTCGTGTGATAAAACGTGTATTTCACGGTCAGCGGTAAGCACGTAAATTTTGGTGGCATCCGTTGTTACGTAAGTTATGCTGTACGGTGTATCCGCCAACAAAGTCCGGCGTTCAAAAAATGTTTTGTCGTACGTCTTTTTTAGGTAGTAAACAACGTTTTTGCTGTCGTAAACGGCAATATTGTCGTTGTAGTTGAACAAACCGCCGACTTCCTGCATGGCAAGAGTGTTTTCTACGTCAGAGTTAAACTGCTCATTGTCGTTATCAACAACATTTTCACTTACGTTATACGCCATAACGTTACCGCCCCAGGCATAAAACAGGGTGCTGTCAATAACCGTTATGCCTTTAACGTCGGCAACTTGCAGTGGCAAACTGCCTACCGGTTTTTTAATTGCCGATTGTGTTGCCCAGTATTGCGTACCGTTATACTCGGTAAAATCTACCACAGTTGCGTTTTTGGTTGTTTGGGTAACGTTTTGCGAAGCAGTTTCATCTATTGTCAAACGGTTTTCATTGTAAGTGCAAACGCAAATTTTGTCCGGCATCATAACGTACAGTTTTCCGTCAACTACAGAAAGGTTGTTTACCAAACCGTCCAAAATAAGTGTGCCGACATAGGTGTAATCGGTAGTGTTGAAGTAAATTATTACACTTTTGTTGTCTTCAACTTTGTCCGCAACAAACAAAGTGTTTTCCAAAGTGGCAATTGCCGTTGGATCGTTAAAATAAATATTGTCGCTTTTGCTTTCCGCAAGTGCAACTGAAGGTAACAGTGTCAGTGCAAAAATTACAGCAAGTGAAAGCAACGTTAAAAGTTTTTTCATTTGTACCTCTTGTTACAAAGGGATATTTTTTACATTATACAACAATTTGCACAACTTATCAACAATTTAAGTATTAAAATATATTCTTTGTTTACACTTTTCCCTGAAAATATTTTTACGTATTTTTCGGCAAACCTTTACAAAATAACAAAAAAATTCTTAGAAAAATTCTAAAAACTGACAAACAGTTGGCAATTATTGTATGGTATTATATGGCGGAAATTGGAACAAATGTTCTATAATTCGCCTGTTGTTCTGATATTTCAAAAAATACAGTTTTTTCAAATTGGAGGTGAATGTGAATCACGAATTGGTAATGCTTAAGGGAGCATTGCGTATGAAGAAAAATGCAAAAGAAATGGAACAAATTACTAAAAAGATGGCTCTGAAAAGTTACTGCACTTTTCAGGGAGTGTGCGATACCAAAGCGCAGGCGGAAAGGGTTGCATTGTTTGCTTTGGAACGTGACAAACTGCTTGAGTTTTACGATGCTGTGGTAAGTGCCTTAAAAATTACGCCAAAAGGTGCGGGAGCACTGCTTAACCAGGTGTATTTGCATGGCGCTAAAAAGGAAGACATTTGTAACAAGTACAATGTGTCTCTCAGTACGTTGTATCGCAAACTTGCCTCGGCACGAAAATCCTTCAGATGTAACCTTGAAAGGCTCGGTTACAGTGAGGAGTGGTTGATAAATAACTACGGTCACATTGATTGGGTAAAAGAACTGTGTAGTTTTGAACCCGGCAAAGGCGGTAGGTTAACAAAATGATTGCTTAAGAAAAAAATAGTAGCGACTTGTTTTTTTACGTTGCTACTTTTATTTTGCCTTTTTTACATAAAAAACACTGTTTTGCTCTGAAATAATCTGCTTTTGCAGTTTTTAAGCGCACAAAATATGTTTTTAACGACCGGCGGTATTTTTACTCAAGGATTTTTAAGCATTTTGTCGTCACAATAGAACGAGTGGTATTGGTTGGCTTTGAGTAGTGTAAAAATGCACAACTTTTTTTACACATTTTGTTTTTTTGACGGCAAAAAAAGTGCCAGAACAAGTGCGCCTGCAAGCAAACATACAAATGCAATCAGTGCAATTTCCGCCATGCCGGAGGGTTTTTCCAAATCCGGCTCGGTCGGAGTTACTTCCGGTGGCTCGGTAGGTTGTGTTACCGGTTCCACAACGGGGGTTGCAATCGGCAACGGTGTAGGATGCATTGCAACGGTGGGCAAAAATACCTGTGTGCTATCTACATAGCCAAAGTTGCCACAGTAGTATACATAGTACCACGTTTTGCCGTAACTGTTTATGGTGCCAAAGTAGCTAAGCGTCTGCATATTGGTGGCAATAACTACCGTTTGCGCATTTGGCGAGGGCGAAAGCTTTAGCGTGGCGCTGTTTTCGTTTACGGTTATTTTTGTCGTCGGGTAGTACGGTGCAAGAGGTGTTTCGTTGCAGGGCAAAACTTCGTTTTTTACAACGTAACCGCATATTTTGGGAAAGTTTGCCGTGTTTGGCATAACGGTTACAAGGTACTTGTCGTTTTCCTCCGCAAGAACTTGTGCATAGTAGCTTTTTTGCAGTACAAACATCTGTTTGTTGGCGTTTGCATCGGCATAAAGCATTACGTCGTCTTCGGTAACACGCACAAAGCAGGGCAATTCTTCCGCAAAGGCGGAGTAACCTGTCAACAAACAACAAACAATCAACAATAATACAACAAACAACAATTTTTTCACGACTATTCTCCTTTTGGTAAGGTTAATTGTAACGCAAAAACACAAGCGCATTTTAGCAAAAAAAGGCGTTTAGCAGTGAAAAGTGAAATATTAGTGGAATTATGAAGGAAATATTACAACGAATAAAAGATATAGAAAGAGAACAAATTCGGCGTGAAAGCCAACCTCTTTGCCTTTACAACAAAACCAAAGTGCATAAAAAACAAATGGAGTTTCACAAATGCCTCAAGCGTAACCGCTGGGTGTTTGGCGGTAACAGAACGGGCAAAACGGAGTGCGGTGCGGTGGAAACGGTTTGGTTGGCAAGGGGCATTCACCCTTACCGCAAAAACAAGCCGGATATCTGTTGTTGGGTAGTATCTCTTTCGCAACAAGTGCAACGTGACGTTGCACAACAAAAAGTGCTTTACTATCTGGATAAAAGTTGGATAAAGGACGTCGTGATGGTAAGTGGCAGTAAATCCGGTATGGAAAACGGCGTTATAGATTACATTGTAGTGGCAAACGTATTTGGCGGAACCTCTCGCATTGCCTTCAAAAGTTGCGAAGCAGGCAGGGAAAAGTTTCAGGGAACTTCGCTGGATTTTGTCTGGTTTGACGAAGAACCGCCACATGATATTTACCGTGAGTGCGCTATGCGTGTTATAGACCGTGAAGGGCATTTGTTTGGCACCATGACTCCGCTTAAACGTGCAACTTGGGTGTATGACGAAATATATCTGAATTGTCATAACGACAGCGAAGTGTGGTGCGAGTTTATGGAGTGGGCGGATAATCCGTTTCTCTCCACTAAGGAAATACAACAACTCTCCGCAACGCTTAGCAAGGAGGAACTGGAAAGTCGCCGTTACGGCCGTTTTATGACGGATGCGTGCGGGATTGTTTACACCGAGTTTTGCGAGGCCAACGTAGTTACGCCTTTTAACGTGCCTGAAGATTGGCAAATGTGCCTTTCCGTTGACCCGGGACTGAACAATCCGCTTTCTTGTCATTGGTATGCAGTAGATGGCGACGGCAACGTCTTTGTTGTAGCAGAACACTACCAAGCCAAACGTGACGTGCAATATCATGCTGAAAAAATACGTGCAATTTGTCAGGAACTTGGTTGGCACAAGGACAGTTTTGGGCGATATGTTATGCTTATGGACAGCGCAGCCAACCAAAAAACACTTTCCGGTCCCAACAGTGTCGCCACTCTTTTTGAAGAACACGGTTTTACGGTAAATACGCACGTTAACAAAGACGTGTGTTACGGCATAAGCAAGGTAAAAAATCTGCTTTACTCGGCTGACGGCGTAAGAAAACTGTTTATTTTTTCCTGCTGTGTCAACCTGATAAGGGAAATGAAGGGTTACAAGTGGGGCGAAGGTGATAATCCCGTAAAAAAAGACGACCACGCCCTTGACGAACTGCGTTACTTTGTCTGCAGTTTGCCTTCAGCTGAAGACAAGGTGCAAAAATCGTGGGTGCAACAGGATAAAGAACGGCTGTTTCGCCTGCAACACAGGAGAATACTATGACCGAGTACAAAAAACTGTTGGAAAAAGTGCTGATAAAAAAGGCAAAAGGTTACACCTACCACGAAAAAACCGAAGAATACAATGTATCCGACGGCGAAGTTATTCTTTCCAAACGCAAAGTAACCACCAAGCACGTTCAGCCGGATGTTTCCGCAGTAAAGGCGCTGTTGGAACTGTTCAACGAACAGCAGGATGTCAGCCAAATGACGGACGAACAACTTGCCGTGGAAAAATTGCGTCTTGTGCGCCTGTTGAACCTTTGCGACCAGACAAATCCGACACCGGACAGTGAAGAAACTAATTAAAGGAGAAAATATGTTAGAAAACAATACGACAATCAAAATTAAGTGCGACGTGCACGGTTGCTACAACGATGCACTGTACACGTTTCCGCACAAGACACGAAGCGGTAAGTTTTTTATTTGCAAAGAGTGTCTGAAAAAGTTGTACTACGATTCGGCAGTAATTTTTACGCCGAAAAGTCCCAAAAACACCATAAAAAAGATTATTGACGAAAAGGCAGGTGAAAACAATGACTGAAAAACGTGCACAAAGCGGTTATGACGTAACCGCAGAAACAAACACACAAAAACAGGATATTACTTTTGCCGAAGATATTGTAAAAGACGTTACCGCAGACTTTGAAGCTCGGCAAAAAATGCGCCGTCCCTACGAACTGCAGTGGCAACTTAACATGAACTTTCTTATGGGTAACCAGTATTCTATGATAAGTGGCAGGGGCGAAATTGAACAGGAGGGAAAATACTTTTTCTGGCAGGAAAAACAGGTTTTCAACCACATTGCGCCTATTGTGGAAACACGTGTTTCTCGCCTTAACCGTGTGCGTCCACGCCCCGTTGTACGTCCGTTTTCGCAAAGTGAAAGTGATGTAAACTCGGCAAAACTTGCCACGGCGGTGCTGGACAGTGTTCGTGACAAAACGGAGTTGGAACGAGTTATTACCGAAGCTACCGGCTGGAGTGAAGTTTGCGGAACGTCCTTTTACAAAGTGGTGTGGGCAAAAACCGACAGTATGGCGGCGGACGGTTTGCTTACAAATGTCAGCGACGTCAGCATAACGGCTTGTTCTCCGTTTGAAATCTACCCCGACAGCAACGTGTGTGCTTCGCTTGATGACTGTACGTCGCTTATTCACGCAAAGGTTTATCCTGCTTCTGAAGTAAAGCGTGTGTGGGGCGTGGACGTGGCAGGCAAAAACGTAAAGGTATTTTCCTTTGACAGTACCGTTTCCGGCATTGGCGGATTGGGCTACAACTCTACCGTGCCATCCATCACCCGTGAAGAAAAAACCGACCAAGTGCTGGTTATTGAACGCTACACAAAGCCAAATGCGGAATACATTAACGGCAAGTTGGAAATTGTTGCCGGCGATACTCTTTTGTACGTTGGCGTATTGCCGTACGTGCTTGGTGAAGGAGGTCTACGAGCTTTTCCGTTTGTGCGCCAGACAGCTTACGAACAACCGGGCT
>JAZLJV010000138.1:0-3573 GCA_045618025.1 Clostridia bacterium | reverse complement strand
GGCAACGTGGTCAAGTTGCGTTCGTAGACCTGTAGGCGCAATAGTGGTAAAAAACAAGCGTATAGTTACAACCGGCTATAACGGCGCACCTGAGGGTATACCAAGCTGTAAAGACCGTGGCGAGTGTCTACGCATAAAACTAAACATTCCAAGCGGAACCCGTCACGAACTTTGTTATGCCGTTCATGCCGAACAAAACGCCATTGTGCAAGCTGCCCGTTTGGGAGTGGTGCTGGAAGGTGCAACGCTTTACTGTACGCATCAGCCGTGCGTTATATGTGCAAAAATAATAATAAACGCAGGTATAAAACGTGTTATCTACGGCGAAGGTTACCCGGACGAATTTGCAATGGAACTGTTCAAGACAGCAGGTGTAACAGTGGAACAATATACCGAATAATTATTACAAAAAAACGGCATTTAAGCACTCTTATTGATGAACTGAAATTTATAAAAGACCGTACCCTTTGAGCAAATTAAACTCATTGAGTATGGTTTTCTTTTTTCTTAAATAGAGCATTATTTGAAAATCCCTCATTAAGAGTCCTATTTTGCCGTTTATTTTTTGCGTTTTGTATTTTGTGCACCTTTATTGTTTAGGTTACTGTTAAATGTGCATCTTGTACATTGTTTGTATGTTACCTGTGTTATTGTTTTTACAAATCGTGTTCTTGTGCAAGGTATTTTAATGGAATATCCAATACGGTAAATGCCCCGAATTTTCCTTCATTTTGTAGCCTACAGGCAACTTTTGCGTAACAAATCATAATGCGGGCGGTAAGCATAGGGTTGCTTTCGGTAACAATTTTGGCGGTAAAAGCATTGTTGTTACCTCTGGCAATAACGGTGCCCTTGTGACCGAAGTTTTCTTTTAGTTGCTTAACGGTGTTTTCGTTTACAAACAATACGGTAGTGGAGTCTTTTGCAAACATTTTCATATGCGCAATTTGCATTGCCACTTTGCTTTTGTCCGCATCACTGCAGGCAACAAAGCACTCACGCTTGTGCATATTTTGCGCTGTTTTACCGTGAATTGCCTGTGCAACGGCACTTTTAAGCGGAATGGTAAACTGTACGGCATCGGTCACTCCGTCAAGACTTTTCAAAGCGTTGGTGTGCCCGGCTGAAATTCCCTTTCCCCAAAAAGTAGCTACGTTGTCGCAACACAAACCGCCAAGAACCCGTGCAACACTAAGCACTCCCGGGTCCCATCCCGCTCCCACAACGGAAGTACACTTTTTTGCAACTGCGGTTACCTTTTGCTTGTAGTCGTACATTTCTTCGTGGTTGTCAAAGCAGTCCACTGTGGCAAACTTTCCCGCAAAATTTTTGTAGTTTACCGTCAGGTCGTTGTAGCTCCCCATAGTAAGCAGTATAACGTCAATTTTTCCTTTGTATTTTTCCGCATCTTCCCACTTTGCGTAAAGTTTGTGCGATAGTTTTCTGCGTGAAAACACCGCAACAAGTTGCACTTCAGAGTTGTTTTCGCAAAGTTTTTCCACAGCCTTACCCACGTTGCCGTATCCGGCAATAGCAATTTTAAGCATATTTACGCTCCTTTTGTTATTTTATATTAGCATTTCGGAAATAAAATACTATCAAAAGCAAACAAATTGTTACATACGCTATCTTTTTTTGAAAAAATAGTGTATAATATTTTAGATTTATTTATTACGAGGAAACTTATGGCTGATTACATAGTTGGATTACTTAAATCTATGACGGGTGACGTCAAAAAAATTGTAATTTGTTCAATATTAATTTTGCTTATAACGCTTATGTATTGCGTTGTATTTTGCTATGCAAAAAAACGCAATCTTACCTATTTTGTGGTAATAGTTGCTTCGGCAGTGCTTATTTTGTTTGACCTTTCCTTCTTCGGTGTGGCAAATTTGCAGATTTACGTGTTGTTTGTACTTGTTATTTCGGCATTTGCCAGTCTGCTGTTTTTTGCGCAGGATTTCCGTCGTGATTTGTTCCGTATGTCCTGGAGACAACTTGTTGATAGTGATGGTGTGCAGGACGAACTTGGCAGAGAAGACCTGCATAAGGCAGTTAACGATATTGTAAAAGCATGTCAGCATATGAGCCGTGACGATACCGGCGCACTTATTGTTATTTGCGATAACATAAGTGAAACCATTACCGATAGCGGTACTCTTATTGATGCTACCGTTTCCAGCGATTTGTTGGAAACAATCTTTTTTGACAAAACGCCACTTCACGACGGTGCCGTAATAATAAAGGCAAACAAAATAGTTGCCGCAAGTTGCTATTTGCCACTTACGCAAAATCTTGATTTACCTCGTGAGTTTGGTACCCGTCACCGTGCCGCAATAGGCATAACCGAAAGCAATCCGTCGCTTACCGCCATTGTTGTAAGTGAAGAAAGCGGTATTATTTCCGCAATGCACGACGGCAAAGTAAAGCGCTATCTGGATGCTGACGGACTAAAGGCGGTTCTGGAATGTGCTCTTCGCCTTTCGGATACTGCAAGTGAAAAAGCAATATGGGGGTTAATCGGCAATGAAGACTAAGGAAAAACAGACAAAAAAGACACGTTCATTCGGTACGTTTCTCAAACATAATTGGTGGGTAATTTTGCTGTCGTTGGCGTGTGCCGTAGCAACTTATTTGCTTATAGGTTGCGCATTCAGCACCGATTACATTGCGTACATCGGTTAAGTTATACCTACCATTCAACTGCGGTTACAAGGCATTGACAAAAAAAGTCAGTGCCTTTTTTGCTACAAAGTGCATAAACTTTTTATATGATAACCGCAAAATTCGGCGGAAGTTCTCTTATTCCGCAAAATGTACACATTCTAAAAGACGTTCTGTCGCCCTTTCACAATGCAGTAGTGGTAAGCGCAATAGGCAAACAATGCGCCAACGATACCAAAGTGACGGATTTGCTTTTGCATTTTTATCACGGTGATTTTTCCGCCAAAACCGCAGTGCAAAACAAGTATAAAAAAATGGCTGATGTTCTGCACTCTCCGCTTGACGTTGAAAAACTGCTTTACAATGCTTTTTTTCGTGCTAAAAAATACAGTAGTCTGCCCTATACGTTGTCACTCGGCGAAGAACTTTCGGCAAAACTTATTGCGCAGTACCTTTTTGCGGACTACATAGAGGCTGACGAAGTTGTCCGTTTTGATACCGCAGGCAAATTGCTTTTTTCTCGGACAAAACGTAATTTTCAAAGTGCCTTCAGTGGTGTAAAATGCGGTGTAATCGGCGGATTTTACGGTGGTGTGGGCGGTGGCGGTCGTGCTACATTTACCCGTGGCGGAAGTGACGTTACCGGGGCTTTGTGTGCCGTTGCTCTCAGTGCCGAATTGTACGAAAACTGGACGGACGTAAACGGTCTTTGCATTGCCGATCCGCACAAAGTGGCCTTTCCGCCTACGGTCAGTAACCTTTCGTACAATCAGATGTTGCTACTTGCCGAACACGGCGCCAACGTCTTGCATCCCGATGCCGTCAAACCGCTTGCAAAATACGGTGTACCGTTACACTTGCGCAATTTTCTTAATACCGCAAACCAAGGAACTCTTGTCACCTACTGTC
>JAZLJV010000137.1:0-9167 GCA_045618025.1 Clostridia bacterium | reverse complement strand
GTTTGTGCTACCTATGTGGGTAAACTTTCTTATTCGCACGCTCTCAACAAAGGCAATATTTTTGGCTATGGATGTAAAACTCGGTATGGGCACGGTAGTGTTCGGTATGGTGTACAACTACCTTCCTTATATGATTTTACCTCTGCATACAACGCTTGTATCAATAGACAAAAACTACATTGAAGCCGCTCAGGACCTTGGCGCAGACAAATTTAACGTATTTTTGAAGACGTTACTTCCGCTTTCCGCCTCCGGCATTGTCAGTGGCATTACTATGACGTTTATTCCGGCAATATCTACTTTTGCCATTTCCGAATTGTTATCAAACCGCCAGATATATTTGTTTGGCGACTCCATCAACACCAAGTTTACCGTTGCGCAAAATATGGGCGTGGGTAGTGTTATGAGCCTTATAATGTTGGCATTGGTGCTTGTTGCAAACGTGTTTATGAACAAGTTTGACAAGGAAAGTGAAACAAGGAGCGTGCTGTAATGAAAAAATCCAACAAAGTTTTTGCAGAGTTTTACCTTGCACTTATTCTTGCAATTTTGTATCTGCCAATTCTCGTAATTATTGTTTTCAGTTTTGCCAACAACAGCAATTTCAGCTTTAGTAACGGTTTCAGTTTTGAAGCTTACCGTGCAATTTTTGCAGGCACGGCAAAATCGGTAAAACTGCTTGATGCCCTAAAAAACACCCTTATTCTTGCGGTTGTAGCCAGTGTAATTTCCACCGTTCTCGGTGCGTTTTCCACAATAGGTATATTCTATTCCAAACGCCGTGTAAAAAAGCTTACGCTTACCATCAACCAACTTCCTATGATAAACAGTGAAATTGTAATGGCAGTATCGCTTATGGTGTTTTTTGCAACGTGTAGCGCAATTTTTCCACAAGGTTGGTCAAGACTTATTATCAGTCACGTGGCATTTTGCACGCCGTACGTAGTACTTTCCATTTTGCCGAGATTGCAAAAAATGGACCCAAATATGTACGAAGCAGCTCTTGACCTTGGTGCAAGTCCGCTGGGCGCAATGCTAAAAGTAGTGTTCCCGTACACAATGCCGGGCATTATTTCCGGCTTTACAATGGCGTTTACCCTGTCGCTGGACGATTTTATTATAACACAGCTTAACAAAGGTGAAACGGGCATAGAAACCCTTTCCACCTACATTTACGAAGATGCCCGTCTGAAGTCGCTTGAGCCGTTCTGGTTTGCCGTTTTCAGTATCTTCTTTGTAGTAATATTAACGTTTTTGCTTGTTACCAACATAAAAAAGGTAAGCAAGGAGGTGCAGGATGCGTAAAAGAGTTTCAGCCATTGTGCTTGTTTTGCTTTTTTGTCTGACATTTTGTCTTTCTGCCTGCGGAACGGAAGATGCCGAAGTAGACAGCCTTATTGTATACAACTGGGCAGATTACATTTACGAGTACGAAGACGACTTCAAAGCCTACTACAAAGAACTTACCGGCAGAGATATCAACGTAACCTACGTAACCTTTGATACCAACGAAACAATGCTTACCAAAATAGAAAAGGGCGACAGCGTTGTTGACGTAATGTGTCCAAGTGACTATGCTATTCAAAAACTGTTGGAAAGGGGACTTATCAAAGAAATGAACTACTTTGACGAGGACAAATTTATTGATGCCTCTTCCCTTAACGGTTACATTCACAACAGCGAAAACGTAGATAGCAAAATAACCGAACAGGTAGGGCAAACTTTTGCTTCACTTACCGTAAACGGTCAACCGGTAAACATAAACGACTACTTTGTACCTTATATGTACGGCACAATAGGCATTTTGTACAGTCGTGAGTACTTTGAAGAAATATTTGACCTTGACCTTACTACCGATGAAGGTAACGAACGTCTTTCGGAAATTATGAACAAAGCCAATTGGGGAATAATGTTTAACGATGACGGCGACGGCAACGTGCTTTCCGAAGAGTTAAAGGGACGTATTTATATGAAGGATTCCATACGTGACAGTTACGCCGCAACCATCTTTTATATGAAGGAAAACGGCACGCTTGCCCGCCTTGACGAGCAGTACGGCACGTCTTACAGCAGTTTGCCGGCAAGCGAGCTTATCAATGCTGTTGACGATAATTTGCTTGGCGCTATGGAAGATATTTTGAAAAAGCAAAAGGACGATTTGTACGGCTACGAAGTGGACTTCGGCAAAAACGAGCTTATTCAGGGTATTGCTTATGTTGACCTTGCGTGGAGCGGCGATGCTTTGTATGCAGTTGACGAAAGTTTCAGTGAAGACTACCACTCTGACAAGCAAGGCTACGAAGACGGAGACTATACTCTTGGGTTTTATCTTCCGCATACAACGGGCAACATTTGGTTTGACGGTTGGGTAATACCAAAAACCTGCAAAAACGAAATGCCTGCACGTATTTTCATTAACTTTTTGAACGATGCCACAGTTGCGGTAAACAATATGGATTACATCGGTTACTCTTCCGCAGTAAGTCCGGAGGCTATTCAAAACGACAAAAACGCAATGGCGACGCTTTACGACATTTACGAAATTGATGCCACCGATGACGATGCGAAAGAAGAACTTGTAAAAGACTATTTCTTCAAGCAAGATGCCGACGGCAACTGTTTGGATACGGTAAGTTACAGCAACTGGCGCTATCCGTTTTTGACGGAAGACACGGAAAGCGGTTACGACCGCACACCGGAAACTACACTTGGCGTAATGCAGGATTTTGGTGAGAACAACAACAAAGTTTCAGTTATGTGGGAAAATGTTCGTTCCACCGGCATAACGGCAATGGGATTGCTGTTGTACACCTTACTTGCCATTGCGGTTGCGGTGGGTGTAATTTTGTTAGTGTACTTTGTAAATGAAAAACGTGCAACCTACAAAAAACAGTAATATTTTTGTAAAAGCAAAAGACAAAAAAAGACGGAGATAACTTCTCCGTCTTTTTGTTTTTTCTATAAAAATATTGTTTGTAAATGGTGTTGATATTGCTACAAAAGGTGTTGTTTTGCGCCAATTGTCATACGTAATGTTTTGTACGAAAATTTGTTTTTTTAGCTACACGTGTTGCAGTTTTGTATGCTTTTTATCAAAATGTAATCAATTTTACAATATTTGAGTAGTAATTGAGCTTTCATTTGTTTTGGCTACACGTATCGCGGTTTTGTATGCTTTTTATCAAAATGTAACCAATTTTGCAATATTTGAGTAGTAATTGAGCTTTTATTTGTTTTTTTGCCACACGTGTCGCAGTTTTTTGTAAAAATATTGTTTGTCTTGTTACTTTATTCTATTATTTTTGCTTTAAGTGCATTTATTTTTACGTATTGTTCAACAAATTTTTTTTCGTATTCCGTCACAATATTGTCGCTTGGCGGATTGGCGTGCAAATCGTTTGTTACGTCGTAAACGGTAAACCCGTTTTCCGTAAAACTTTCTATTGACCATTCAAAAAAGTCAATATCGTCCGTTTTCATTGCCACAAATCCGTTTTCTGCAAGAAGTATTTTGTACTTATTCAGATAGTTTTTGTGCGTCAGACGTCTGTTTGCGTATGTTTTTTTGGGGAACGGGCAGGAAAAATTAAGTACAATTTTTTCCGCACAGCCTTTTGGCAAAAAGTACAGCAAATTTTCCGCTCCGCAGTTAAAAAACTTAAGATTGTGCAGTTTTTCTCTTTGTGCTTTTTCGCACGCTTCAACTATTACGTTGGAAAGTTTTTCCACAGCAACAAAGTTTACGTTCGGCGTGCGTTTAGCACTTTCCACCGCCCAACTGCCCTTTCCGCAACCTATTTCAATTACCAGCGGATTGTTGTTTCCAAACAAATCAAAAATGGTGTGAACGCTATATTTTTGTTCTTCCGTAAGCGTATAAAACGTTTCCGTTTCTCTTACTGCTACATATTCTCCGCAGGCGTAAAGCCTTTGTTCAAGGTTCTTTTTCAGTCGCATCCGCATAACTACTTCACGTCCTTTTGCAATTTTTCCACTTCATCAATCCACAAAGCTCCGCAAGCATCGCTTGGCATTTTCCAACCGTTTTTGCTCAGGTCTACCGAACCTATTTTTACTCCGTCGGGCGAAGTTCCCCTTTTGAATTGGTTGGCAAAAAACCTTGTGTAAAAAGTTTCCATAGTAGCAATAATGGTTTTGTCGTCATAAGTACCCTCAAAAGCCGTTTTTGCCAACGCAAACGTTTTTGCAGGTGAAAAGTTGTAACGTAGTGTGTACAGCAAAAAGAAGTCGTGCAAAGCGTACGGCCCTACAATGTTTTCCGTCTGTTGAGCATTTGCGCCGTCCGGCAGTAGTTCCGGACTTATCGGCGTAGCAACAATATCTTGTAAAATTTGTTTAAGCGGTTGTTTGCTTTGCTGTGCAACGTGCTTCAACAAAGCCAGCACCAATGTTTTAGGTACGCCTGAGTTTACGTTATACATAGACATATGGTCGCCGTTGTAGGTGGAAAAACCAAGTGCAATTTCCGAAAGGTCGCTTGTGCCAACCATCAAACCGTTCAGGTCGTTTGCCAAATCCATAAGCACTTGCGTGCGTTCACGTGCCTGCGCATTCTGGTATGTTACGTTTTGGTTGTTTGCATTATGGCAAATATCCTTAAAGTGTTGCAAAACGCTTGCTGAAATATCAATTTCTTTTACGGTAACACCCATTGCATTTGCCAACAAAACGGCATTATTTTTTACTTTTGTTGAAGTCCCCAGTTTGCACGGAAGTACCACCGCAACAACATCGGTAAGCGGTTTTTGCATAAGTTTTACCGCACGGCAACACGCAAGCAGTGCCAAAGCACTATCCGCCCCGCCTGATACGCCCACCAACAGTTTTTGTGCACCGGTGTGTTCCGCACGTCTTTTCAGCCCGTAGGCTTGCAAATTAAAAATAGTTTCCGCACGTGTGCTCAGTTCCGCTTTGTCGCTTGGCACAAACGGTTCTTTGTCCACTTTGCGCACTTTTCCGTTTGCAAGAGGCATATCAAAAGTAACTATGTCGTAGTTGCTTTGCGTTTCGTGTTCGTGGTTGGAGTGTACCCGCTCGGCGGAAATAAACGCCACGTCTGCAAGTGCTTCGCAGTAGCCCTGCCCAAACGGTTTTGATTGTGCCAAAACGTTGCCGTTTTCACAAATGATGTTGTGTGCGGAAAACACCGTATCGGTGGTAGATTCATCCGGACCTGCCGAGCAGTAAGCGTATGTGCAAACGGTTTTTGCCGATTGCATCGTTATCATACTAAGGCGATATGTAGCCTTTACCACAGTTTCGTTGCTGGCTGAAAGGTTAAGCACAATGTTTGCTCCGTGCTTGGTGTGTTCGCATGAAGGCGGTGTGTTTACCCATACGTCTTCACAAATTTCCACAGCAAAGGTAAAGCGACTGTCAAAGGTATTTCTGAACAACAACTCTGTGCCGAATGGCACTGTTTGTTGCCCTATTTGTATGGTAGTGCAAGCAAGTGGAGCAGGGGTAAAATAGCGTTTTTCGCTGAATTCGTTGTAGTTTGGCAGGTGTTTTTTAGGTATGCAACCAAGTATTTTGCCCTTGTAAAGCACGCACGCCACATTGTAAAGTTTGTTGCTTTGGTTAACAAGCGGAAGTCCTACCACTACAACTGTGTCAACGTGTTGCAAAGCTTTTGCAACAAACAGCAATTGTTTTTGCGCATTTTCCAACAAAGTTTGTTGAAAAAACAAATCTCCACAGGTGTAACCTGTAATACACAACTCGGGAAAAAGCGCTATCTGCACGTGATTTTTCTCTGCGTTTACAGCTTGTGCAACTATCTCTTTGGCGTTAAAAGCGCAATCACCTACTTTAAGCTTTGGTGAAATGCACGCAATTTTTACGTATCCGAAAAATTCGTTGCTTTGTTCTTCTACCGAAAATACATTGCCAATAAGGCTGTTTATGCTTACATTCAACGCATTTGCAAGTTTTTCCAACTTTTCCGTCTTTATGCTTTTTAGTGCGCCACTCATAATTTTGTTTACGGTGCCCTGTGTAAGTCCGCTTTTTTCGGCAAGTTGCTTTAATGTTAGTCCGCTGTTTTTCTTAGCAGTTTGCAAATTTGTGATTATTTGGTTGTAATTTTGCATGCTGTTACACTCCTTTTATAAGATTTTACCATTTTTTGCACGTAATTACAAGCAATTATAAATATTTATTTGCGTATTTACTAAATAATTATTGACAAGTCAAAAATAATTACTTAAATTTTTTTACTTCTTTTTTATGCACAAATTGTGCAAATTGTGCTAAAATGTTTGCAAGGCGGATTTTCTCCGCCGTAAAGGAGTAACAAATGAGCAGTTGTAATCATAATTGTAGTGATTGCCACGAAAACTGTGCCGACCGCAAACAGTCGCTTGTTGCAAAACAAAACAAACTTTCGCACGTAAAAAAGGTGATAGGCGTAGTAAGCGGAAAAGGCGGAGTAGGTAAATCGCTTGTAACAGGGCTACTTTCGGCAACTATGCGTTTGGCCGGCTACAAAACCGCCGTGCTTGATGCCGACATTACCGGCCCGTCCGTCCCAAAAATGTTTGGTATAACGGAAAAAGCCTACGGTGACGGCACGCATATTTTCCCTGCCGAAACACCCCTCGGCACCAAAGTAATGTCCGTAAACCTGATGTTGGAAAATGACACCGACCCTGTGCTTTGGCGTGGTCCGGTAATTGCCGGCACGGTAAAGCAATTCTGGCAGGACGTTGCCTGGGGCGAGGTGGATTACATGTTTGTGGATATGCCACCGGGAACGGGCGACGTGGCGCTTACCGTTTTTCAAAGTTTGCCACTTGACGGCATAGTGGTGGTAACTTCTCCGCAGGAACTTGTAAGTATGATTGTCGGCAAAGCCGTAAAAATGGCACAAATGATGAATGTTCCCGTGCTTGCCCTTGTGGAAAATATGTCCTACTACGAATGCCCTTCTTGTCACAGTCGTCACAGCATTTTCGGCGAAAGTCACATTGAACAACTTGCCTTGCAGTACGGCATTGACACAACCTGTCGCCTGCCGATAAGTCCTGCATTGGCATGTTTGGTTGACGAAGGCGCAATAGAAACGTACAACGGCAACTATGTTGACGAAATCGCCAAAAAAATTGCGCAACTGTAAGCGCAACATAATAAATGTAAAGGTGGGTTGCTATGCAATACAAAAAATATAACAATACCGTAGTTTTGCGTTTGGATGCAGGCGATGAAGTGCTTTCGGCGCTAAAACAAGTGGCATCGGCAGAGCAAATAAAAACGGCAAAGGTAAGTGGCATTGGTGCAACAAACAATTTGCTTGTGGGAGTTTTTGATACTTCCAAAGGCACGTATCAGGAGTTTTTGTACACTTGCAATATGGAAATTAACAACCTTTGCGGTAACATTACAACCAAAGACGGTTTGCCGTACGCACATTTGCACATAACTTGCACTAACGGCGAAGGCAAAGTGGTGGGCGGACATTTGCTTTCGGCAAAAATTTCCCTTACAGCTGAAATATTTATTGAAATTGTCAATGGCACGGTAACACGCACTTTCAACAACAAACTCGGCATAAATTGTATGGATTTTTCCGATTAAGCAACAAAACGCCAATAACATTGTTGCGCAAAAAACAATTTGTCGGCGTGCAAAATAACGTTATATGTACAGTTTACGTTACAAAAAAACAAGCGAGATAGCAAAAAACTATCTCGCTTGTTATTTTTCAAATTACTTTATGCAAAAAAATCCGTGTTTGTTGCAGTAAGTATATATTTTTTGCAGTCCTCCAATTTTCAGGCGCACTTCGGCTTGTTGTTCGGGGTAAAGTTTTTGCACCGTAATTTTGTCGTAGTAAATTCCCACAACAAAACTATAGTAGTGCGTTTTGCTTTGCGGATGTTCAAAAGTTACGTAATATTCGTCTTCTACCGTCACTGTGTTTGCGCAGTGGTTTTCGTCGGCAGATTTTGCCACAAGCGGTTCAAGAGTTATTCCGTGACAACTAACCATTGTTTCGCCAAGCGACCAAACCACGTTTCCGCATACAGGACAAACGTAAAACAACGTTTTTGTGGTATTTCCGCTACAATTTGCGTTATTTATTTGTCTGCCGTCAAGCAGTTCGGCCACACTGATGCCAAGCAATTGTGCAAGCGGTTGTAGCAACGTAACATCGGGAAAGCTTTTGCTCGTCTCCCATTTGGAAACTGCCTTGTCGGTAACCCCTAACTTTTCCGCCAATGTGCTTTGAGTATAATTTTGCTTTTTTCTCATTCTTTTTATTATTGTTCCCGTTGTGTAATCAGCCATAAAGTCTCCTCCTATACCAAACTTTTGTTTACTTAACATTTTTGTTTGCAAAAGCCGTATTGCACGCAAAATTTTCCATTATATTTTACTTGATATCATACTGTTTGTAAACCTACCGTAAGTAGATTAAAAAAAGCTTGCGCAAATTGTTAAAAAATTATTGACAAATACGTTTGCAAGTGCTAATATACATAGGCAGTGAGTTGATTGCGTGCAAATTTGTAACGCATCAACGCCAAATTTAATATTGCCCCTTAGCTCAGTCGGTAGAGCATTCGGCTGTTAACCGAAGTGTCGTCAGTTCAAGTCTGTCAGGGGCAGCCAAAGTAGTTTCACCAAAAGTATTACTATACTTTTGGTGATTTTTTTATGTTTTAGCCCTATTTTAGGGGTATTTGGGGGTGTACCCCTACGAAAAACATGCATTTTATTCTCATCCATTTAAAGATTTCTTGCCGATTTGGCGGAAAAAGTTTTTTACTTTTGGTGTAACTGTCTTTCAATGCAACCGCAAGAAAACAGTAAACGCATGTAGATTTGAACCCAAAAACGCCAGATATAATCAAGCATTTTCCGAAAACGTCGGAATTCGCTTGATTTTTTATTTATACCCCATTACCCCTGTCGGATTTGAACCTCTTGTATTCAACTCTTGCTTGATTGACTTTTTGTGGTCGGACAATTTTTGTTTTGTAAATTAGTCCAAATCTATTGTATTTTTTCAAATTTTGTAGTATAATCTTTTTGTCCGATCAGGAAGGGATTTGTTTCCTCGAAGTAATTGAGTAATGCGATTTGTTTAAATTCTTTTATTCAAGTGGGAGAATCTAAGCAGAAAGTCTTACAAAAACTATTTT
>JAZLJV010000136.1:0-2771 GCA_045618025.1 Clostridia bacterium | reverse complement strand
AAATCCAGCCGTTTTGTTGTTCTTCGGCAGAAGTGCCGTCAAACGAAGATTGGCATTGCAGGCAGTAAGTGCTGTCGGAAGGATTTTCCGCACCGCAAGCAGGACAATACTGCACTTCCGGCTCGGCATCCAATTTGCAACCGCAGTTTATGCAAAAATGTTCCGCTACCGGGTTAAGAGCTCCGCACGCTCCGCATATTTTGCTTTTGCCGTTTATGCCGTCCAAAAATGCCTTTTTTATGGTTACACCGTTGCCAATGGCAATATTTTGATATGTAAGTTGCATATCGTCGTAGTCGGCATCAGCCAAACTGCGATAGCAGTAAATACAGTAAGGCGCATTTGACAAATTCGGTTTACCGCAATGCGGACAAATTTTGCGTCGTACCGTTTTGTGTAAGTTAAGAGCGGAAACGGACGTACCGCATTTGTAACAAAACACCGCATTTATCGGTAGCTCGGCACCGCAACTCGGGCACTTTGTTGCCTCGTCTGAAGCAACAACAGTTTGCTCTTCTGAAAGGTATCCGTTGCCGGAACGTACCGCAACTGCTGTAAGTGCCATTCCGCATTTGGTACAATGCACAGATGTTTGCTCGTTTAGTGTACCGCACTCGGGACAGGCAATTTTTTGTGCTTCGTCAAAGTCTTTTTCACCGCATTTACGGCAAAAAACCGCCTCGTTACTATTCAGTTCTCCACATTTTTTACATATTTTCATATTTGTTGCTGTTAAATAAAAATTTTTATTGCAATGCAACACTATTTTAATGCATTATGCACAAAAAACTACGTCACATTTTGTCGGAAAAGCAAAACAAAACTATTTTGCGTTAAAACTGTCCTTTAATCCGACAATTTCGTTGAAAACAAGCTGATTGTCATGGCTGTCTTTATCAACAACGTAGTAGCCTACACGCATAAACTGAAACTTGTCCTCTACTTTTGCCGAAAGCAAACTTGTTTCCGCTTTGGCGGTAACTACCTTCATGCTTTCTTCGTTAAAACGTTCGTTAAAATCGGTAATGCCGTCACGTGCATCAACAAGCAGACTTTGCAATTTGCGAACGGTTACATCAACGTGGTTAGTTGCATCTACCCACTGAATAACGCCCTTTACCTTTACACCGCTGGTATCTTCACCGCTTTTGCTGTTGGCAACAACACTGCAGTGCAGTTCGGTAACGTTGCCGTTGCTATCGGTAACGGCTTCGTCGCAATGAATAATGTACGCACCCTTAAGACGAACGTACCCGTCCACCTTTAGTCTGTGATATTTTGGTGGCGGAACAAGCGCAAAGTCGCTACGGTCTATATAAAGCTCCTTGCCGAAACTTACCTTGTGATAAGTCGGGTTTTCCGCATTTGGGTTATCCTCCAAAGCAAGTTCCTCACTGCCGTCGTAGTTGGTAAGCACTACTTTAAGTGGGTCAAACACCGCCATAACACGGTTAGCGTTAAGGTTAAGGTTATCTCTTACGCAACTTTCCAGATAGGTTGCTTCCACTTCGCTGTTGGCCTTAGCCACGCCGATACGTTCACAAAAATCTTTTATGGCTTCGGCAGGGTAACCACGGCGACGAATACCTGCAAGAGTAGGCATACGTGGGTCGTCCCAACCAAGCACTTTGCCGTCATCCACAAGACGTTTCAAAAAGCGCTTGGACATGATGGTATTGGTGATGTTAAGACGGGCAAACTCTATTTGTTGAGGATGCGGAAGTGCAAAATCGCATTCACGCACAACCCAATCGTACAATGGACGGTGGTCTTCAAACTCCAAAGTGCAAATAGAGTGCGTTATGCCCTCATGTGCGTCTTCAATCGGGTGAGCAAAGTCGTACATAGGATAAATGCACCACTTATCACCGGTGTTGTGATGTGTTGCGTGTAGCACACGGTAAATTACCGGGTCACGCATGTTAAGGTTAGGACTTGCCATATCTATTTTTGCACGAAGAACCTTTTCGCCATCGGCAAATTTGCCGTCACGCATTGCGTAAAACAATTCAAGGTTTTCTTCTACGGTGCGGTTACGGTACGGGCTTTCCTTGCCCGGTTCGGTAAGCGTGCCACGGCTTTCGTGTATTTCTTCTGCTGAAAGGTCACAAACGTACGCCAGACCTTTTTTTATCAGTTTTACCGCACAGTCAAACATCACTTCAAAATAGTCGCTTGCGTAAACGCACTTGTCCCACTTAAAGCCAAGCCACTCTATATCACGCTTGATGCTTTCAACATATTCCTCGTCCTCTTTGGCAGGGTTAGTGTCATCAAAACGAAGATTGCACGTACCGTGATACTTTTCCGCAAGGCCAAAGTTTATGCACAAACTTTTTGCATGGCCTATATGCAGATAGCCGTTTGGCTCAGGTGGAAAACGTGTTGCAACTGCGGTTACTTTTCCGTCGGCAAGGTCGCCGTCAATAATATTTTCAATAAAGTTTTTACTTTCAAATTCACTCATTTTATTTTCCTTCTTCTTGCGATTGGTCTACAAAGGTCATTTCTTCGCCCGATTCATCTGCAAAAATTGTATTTTCATCGGAAACAAAGTCGCCTGCATCTTCACTTTCCGTTGACAACATAGGTCTCAACGCATTTTCCACGTCGCCGGCATTTACAAAACGTACAAGAGAGCCAATCCACTTTAGGCTGACTTCGCCCGTTTCACCACTACGGTGCTTGGCAATAATAAGCTTTACGTCGGTGTTTGTGCGGTCTTCGGGATTATCCTTGTGAATAAACAAAACTATGTCGGCATCTTGTTC
>JAZLJV010000135.1:0-5613 GCA_045618025.1 Clostridia bacterium | reverse complement strand
GAATAACTGCAAACTGCCTCTGCGCACGGCACTGGTGGAAAACGTGCTGGGAGTTTCACAAGCAACAATAAACGAAATAACGTGGAAATGTGATGAAAATGTTCATACGTTAGTACAAAATGCCGTTATTTTGCAAAATTTCAAAAAATACGAAGAAGGCATAGCAAATCCTGCACCGTGTGTTATTTTTAACGACGGAACGCCTACCGACGTTTGCCCGTTTGACTACCAAAGCAAAAAAGGTGAACGCACTTTTTTTGGCACCCTTAACGAGGCGCACGATAACTACTATTACCTTTTGGACAAAGCACACCGCATGAGCGACAGGGCAAAATCCATTGCCACGGTGGTAAAAAATGCCGTATCTCGCACGGAGAAAAAATTAGCAATTCAACGTCAGAGCATTTTGGATGCGGAACGGCGTGACGAACTGAAGGCCTACGGTGATTTGATATTGGCAAATTTGTACCGTATTGAAAAAAATGCCGATAAACTTATTTGCCAAAACTACTATCTGCCGGATTGCCCTACTGTGGAAATAGCACTGGAACCGCAACTTTCCGCACAGCAAAATGCTCAGAACTACTACAAAAAATACCGCAAACTTAAAAGCACTGCCGAGCACAACATAACACTTGTTGCGGAAAACGAAAAACTGTTGGAATACCTTCAAACGGTAAAGCAATCGTTAAAATATGCTACCGAACAGCAGGATCTGGAAGAAATAAGACAGGAACTGGAACAACTTGGAATAGTAAAGACATCTAAGCGCCAAAAACAAAAGGAAGAACCTGTAAAACCCCTTAAGTACATTGTTGAAGGATTTACAGTTTACGTCGGCAAAAACAATGTACAAAACAACCATGTAACTTTTCACTTGGCGGGTGCAAACGACGTATGGCTACACACGCAAAAAATACACTCGTCACACGTGGCAATTGTTACCGAAGGCAAAGATATACCGGACAGTGTTATTGTTACGGCAAGCGAAATATGCGCATACTACTCGCAAGCAAGCGCAGGCACAAAAATACCTGTTGACTACACAAAGCGTACAAACGTTAAAAAACCGCCGAAATCCGCTTTGGGATTTGTTACTTACACCGATTACAAGACAATTCTGGTCAACCCGAACAGACATTTGCAATTGCTTGTTCAGGCGTAATAAATACATATTTGAAATAAAAAAATAACTTTGGGATTACGCAAAAATAAATGAAAAATCAAGCATTACTGATTACAAGAATTTCAATATGTCTGGCTGTGTTGTTGGTTGTTCAATTTGTAACAAGATTTTTGGGCATTCAACTGATTACGGGTAGTTTTGTCAATTTGATGCTACTTGTTTGCTCTACCGTGTGCGGTATTTACGGAGGATTGACGCTTGCCATTATATCGCCTTTGCTGGCTTGCATTTTGGGAATTGCTCCCAATTGGGTGCTTGTCCCATTTATCATTATTGGCAACATTCTTTACGTTTTGATTACCGGCTTACCTTTTAATAAACTATACAAAAAAAATGTTCAGCCAAATTTCAAATCTGTTTTTTATGCAGTTATCTTCGTGGTTTTGGGTAGTTCCGTAAAATTTACAGCCATTTACTGTTCCATAAAATACATTGCAACTTGGACGGGATTTATTCAGAACGGTATGGCGAGCAAATTACTTTCGGGAGCAATGGGAATTACACAGTTGTTTACCGGTTTGATTGGTGGTTGCATTTCGCTCTTTTTGATGCCGGTACTAAAGAAAATAGTAAAATAGTACTTTTATAAAAACTTTTTGCGCAAACCGCAAAGAGCTTGCAGACATAGTTTATACAGACAAATTAACAAAGTTAAAATACAAAAAACTAAAGGTACAGTCATCAACGACCGTACCTTTTTTTGTATTGTTTTTCCATTAAAAATATGTAGCAAAATTTTGCACTTTGCACGTAATTACGGCTAACGTATACAAGTTTTGTTTACATTTTTTCCGTTTCAAGGTCCTTTAATACTTTTTCAAAATAAGCCGGCAAAGGTGCACAAAAATGCATTTCCTTGTTAGTGACGGGATGAACAAATATCAATTGGCAAGCGTGAAGAAGTTGGCCGGAAAGTTTCCAACGGCAAGTTTTGTAGCCGTAAACATTGTCGCCGACAACGGGATGCCCGATATACTTTGCATGCACTCTTATCTGATGTGTACGCCCTGTTTTTAGCTCAAACCGCACCAAAGTGTTGTTTTTGTAGCGTGTAACAACGCTGTAATGCGTTTCGGCTGTGCGACCGTCCGCCGATACCGCCATTTTTTTTCGGTCTGTTTTGCTTCTGCCAATCGGTTGATTTACCACGCCTTCGTCTTGCTTAAGTACACCTTCCAACAGCGCCAAATAAATGCGATGACATGTTTTGTGCTGTATTTGACGTTGCAACTCCACGTGTGTTTTGTCCTCTTTGGCAATCACCAATAGCCCGCTGGTATTTTTATCCAAACGGTGCACAATTCCCGGTCGCAAAACACCGTTAATTCCGGAAAGGTCCTTGACGGAAAACAGCAAAGCATTTACCAAAGTGCCGGTATAGTTACCGGTTGCAGGGTGAACCGTCATGCCTTGCGGTTTGTTGATTACCGCCAAAAACTCGTCCTGATAGACGATATCTAACGGAATATTTTCCGCCGAAACATTTAACGGCACATCATCGGGAAGTGTCACCACCACCGTTTGCCCTTGTTTTACGTCACAAGACGGCTTAAACACGGTTTTTGTGTTTACTGCTACCAATCCGTCATCTATTAACTTTTGCACATGACTGCGTGTTAAATCGGCTTTTTCCGCAACAAACACATCCAGCCGTTTGAAATTGCTTTCAGCAACAAGCTCAATCGTTTTCATTTGGGTTCTCGTTTTGTGATGTGTTTTCGTCGGTATTTTCCACCGCTTTTTGTTGCTTGATGTCTGCCAAAAGGCTGTCTTCATCCAAAAAGACTATTGCCACAATTGCCATGGCAACACCTACAACAAGAAAAATATCTGCTACGTTACCAATAAAAACAGAATGCCACGCCCCGTCCTGTGGCAGATTGTATGAAATAAAATCACGTACTTTTCCGCTGAAAAAACCGTCGGTTTCCACAAATGCACGGTCAATAACGTTACCGATAGTTCCGCCTACGCACAAATTGAAACCTATTTGGCCACACACCGAGCGGGTGCGTGCACGCCACGTAAAAAACATAAACAACGGCAAACCGATAAGTGTAACAATAAAAAACAAAACGTGTTGCCCTTGCATCATTCCAAAAGATGAACCTTGGTTGTAGCAAAGTTGAAAGGAAATTATTTCCCCAAGAAACGGTGTTTCTTCCGTAAAGGAAAGATTGTTAAAAGCCAATACTTTTGTTAGTTGGTCCAACAACACCTGAACGGCTACCGCCACAACAGAAAAAATTAAATATTTGTTTTTAGTGAAAAAGTTTTTCATAAATGCACCTTAAAACTTAAAAATATCGTCGCTTTTATCTTTTTCGTCGGTGCCAAAACTGAAAATATCCTCGGCATCCGGCTTGGTAAACAGGCTTACCTTTTCTTTAGCACCGTTGTCGCCCAAAATTGCTTGCTTTTGTAGTTTTTTGTATGCACTAAGATACAAAAGCAACATAACAACAAACAGCACAGCCAATACAACACGTGGAATAATTGTGCTGAACCAAACTGAATTGTTTACCAGTTCTTTTCGTGCATTTGTAGCCGTAGGTACAAAATCTTCTGCTATTATCGTTTCCGCAACGGTTGCCGATACGGTTTTTATCTGCAGGGCAAAATCACTGTTGTTGCAAAGATTTTCATACGTGTCCTGCAATGTATTCATAACAACTTTGTTCTTATCTGCACTTTGCGTGTAGCCCTGCCACCCATCAAACGTGCCGGAAAAGAAAAACACCGTTGGAATACCCGCCATGCGGAAAGGCGTATGGTCGGAGTCCTGCACTTTTTCGTAGTAACCGTAGCCGTACAAATCCAGATTGGAAATGCCCTTGGCGTACGGTTTTTCCAACAGCGGAATTGATTTGTATTTGCTGTGTTGCAAAAACAAATTTGCAAGGGACGTGTGCTTGTTTTCACACATTACGTACAGGTTATCGCCACCGCCAACGCAGTCAAAGTTTATCATACAAAGCGTGCTGTCCCTATCGCTTTGGCTCATTTGGTCTACAAACGCATAGGAGCCTTGCATACCGTTTTCTTCCTTGTCAAACAAAACCACGGTAAGACAACAGTTACAGTTGTATTCAACCAAACTTTTCAACGTAAAAAACAGCGTTGCAACGCCGGTTGCATTGTCGCTTGCGCCTTCGCCGTTAGCGGTGTCGTAATGTGCGCCCAAAATTACTTTTTCTTCCGCAGTTGGATTAACGGTAAACACAAGGTTTAAGCCGTCGTTCTTGCCGTCGCCGTCAGAGTCAAACGGCATTTCGGAATATTCGTAGTTGGCGTTGCTTTCGCCAAGCATAAACGTAAAAGTATTTTTAAGATACATAGCCGGCGAAATTTCTTCCGTTTGGCCGTCGTAGTTTTTGCAACAATTGCAGTATTCTTGTACAAAACTTGATATATTTGCAGTGGTACTCTCTGCGTTTGTCGTAACGTTTGCGCCCAACAAACAACCGCAAAGCAAAACAAGCGCCGTAAATACGGCAATAAAACATTTTTTCATAGCCGTTACCCCATTAAAATGCGAAATGCCACGTATGCAAAGAAGACAATTCCGCACAGTTTGAAATAAAACACCCGTGATGCATCGTTAAAATACAACACAGAGGTTATTTTGTAAAAAAGAATGCCTGCAACAAGCGCACTGATTACCGGTGCAATTACGGAAATCCACACCATAAGCAACGGTGTAAACAAATTGACAAGATTGAACAGTCCCAAAATAACGTAGTTTACACACATACAAAACATGGCAATAAGGCAAAACTCAGCACGGGGAACGCTATACAGACGTGCAACGTTCAAAATAATATTTATTACAAACGGAAGCAGACACATCCACAATATACCTGCCATTATGCCCACAAGAACAACATACCAGATGTTACTTTGAGGCACCATCAAATTAACCACCGATGCGGTTGTTTGCCAATTGGCAAAAAGATATCCGCCTACAAACAAAATACGAATAATCAAGTCAGAAAGTTTGTAGTTTTCACGCAGTTTTGTTATCAACTTACCCTCCACAAATTACAAAGACAACAAATTCATTATCAACAGAAACATCACGTCATCGTCGGAAATAAAATTTTTAAGGTCGGTATCGGCCCTTTCAAAAAACTCCAACGCACGCTTTAGTTGCAACGGCTTGTATTTTTCCGCCACGTTTTTTGCAAAACCTATGGCGCCAACCTTTACACCAAGTTTATCTGCAATGGTCTGAGAATCGTAAACGGCAATTTTTACGTAGTAAACACGGCGGTAAAAGTTATACAGAACAGCAAACAACGAACGGGCATCGTTGCCTTGGTTCAACAGTCCGTGGTACATATCAAGTGCTTTGGAAACGTTTTTGTCCGCAATGGTTTGCCCAAGGTCAAAAATAACGTATTCCATATCTTTATGCACCATTGTTT
>JAZLJV010000134.1:0-5032 GCA_045618025.1 Clostridia bacterium | reverse complement strand
ATTCGCCCTGCGAATTGCGTCAGCAAAAATTTTTGAAAAAATTTAACTACCACAAAAAAGCCATAATTTGTGCACCACTTGCCGAAACGGGCATAAAACTACTCGGCTCCGGCTTGTTTATTGTGTGACAAAACAGCATCTATTATTATGGCAACGCACAAAACCAAAAGTTCGTTGGCATCGTCTGCAAAATCAATTTCGTAGGTATCTGCCCACGTCATCCACTTTTTTTTGACGGTTGCAACTATGTTGCCTTCACATTCTATCGTATAATCGTGTGCGTACAATCCGCCTTGCACGGTCCAGTTCAACTTATCAACAACGTACTTTGGCTTGAAGGAAAACTTTTTGCTTACCTGATAGGTACTGCAGTTAACGTCAAAATAAAAACATGGCAAAACAGACCAGATATTACGGCGAATAAAGGCCTGTGCGTTGTTGGCATTGTCGTAAATATGCAGTTTTTTACCCAACGAAAGTATTTCTCCACGGACAAGATATTTTTCATTGCCGTTTTCGTCGTAAACGTTAAATTTATCTCCCCAGGAAAAAACTTTTTGTTTGATGTACAGTTTCATTTTAATTATCTTTTAACGGCTTCATAGTTGGGAACAACAACACATCACGAATGGACTGGTTATTGGTAAACAACATAATCATACGGTCAATACCAATACCAAGTCCACCTGTAGGTGGCATGCCGTACATAAGTGCGTTTATGTAGTCTTCATCCATCATATGTGCTTCGTCATCGCCGTTATTTTTTGCTGCAACTTGTGCGGAAAAACGTTCGTATTGGTCAAGCGGGTCGTTTAGTTCGCTGAAAGCGTTGCCCATTTCACTGCCGTTAATAAAAAACTCAAAACGCTCCGTCATACGGGAGTCTGTCGGCTTCTTTTTGGCAAGCGGACTGACTTCAATAGGGTAGTCGTAAATAAATGTAGGTTGAATAAGTCGGCTTTCAACAAATTCGTCAAAGCACTCGTAAAGAGCGTTGCCCCACGTTTGTTTGCCTGCGGAAAGTTCAATTCCCTTTGTTTTTGCAAGAGCAACGGCCTCGCTGTCACTTAAACCTTCAAAGTCTATGCCAACGTATTTTTTTACGGCGTCAATCATAGTAAGTTTTTCCCAATTGTCAAGGTCAACAACAATGTCACCGAAAGGCAATTTGCGTGTGCCAAGTACTTTGTCGGCGCAGTAGCAATACAAACCTTGGGTGATATCCATCATACCGTGAAAATCCGTATAGGCCTGATACAGTTCAATTGTGGTAAACTCCGGATTATGCTTAAGGTCCATACCTTCGTTGCGGAACTGTCTGCCGATTTCGTAAACACGTTCAAAACCGCCGACAATAAGACGCTTGAGGTGCAACTCGGTTGCAATACGCATGTACATATCAATATCAAGCGTGTTATGGTGAGTAATAAACGGACGTGCGTTTGCCCCGCCTGCAATGGTATTGAGAATTGGCGTTTCTACCTCTATGTAACCGAGATTGTCAAGGTACTCACGAATGGCCTTGATAACACGTGAACGGATAACAAAGGTTTGCTTAACTTCCGGATTGGCAATAAGGTCTACGTAACGTTGACGGTAACGTGTCTCAATATCCTTTAGGCCGTGATATTTTTCCGGCAGTGGCAAAAGCGACTTTGAAAGTAGTTCCAACGAGGAAAGATGAACGGAAATTTCGCCGGTTTGCGTTTTGAAAACAAAGCCCTCACCGCCGATAATGTCGCCGATATCCCACGTTTTGAATTGCTGATACAAACCTTCCGGAAGTTCGTCACGTCTTACATACAGCTGAATTGTGCCTTCGCCGTCAAGAATATGACAAAAAGACGCTTTGCCCATTATACGGCGACTTATCATTCTACCGGCAATTTTTACCGTTTTGCCTTCCAATGCGTCAAAGTTTGCAGTTACGTCGGCAGAGTTGTGCGTTTTATCAAACTTTACCTTTTCGTAAGGGTTTTGCCCTTCTTCTACAAGTTTTGCAAGTTTTTCACGGCGAACACGCAGTATTTCACTTATATCCTGTTCTTCCGTTTCCGGTGATTGATTATTGTTTGGTTGTTCGTTCATTATATTTTTCTCCACAGTTTGCAAAAGGCTACACACGTTTTGCGTTGTATAGCCGTTTGGATTTTTGTAAAATTATTTGCTGGTAGCAAGAACCTTCATTGTTTTGGTGCGTCCGTTAGGCAGTTGCACGTGAACAATAACGTCTTCTTCACTGTCTTTAGCCGTCCATGACATTTTTTTTGTGCTTAGCAAGCGATTGCTTACTTCAAGAAGTGTTTTGCCTATAGGGCTTTCATCACTGATACGTCCTTTGGCAAAATCCGCTTCGGAAGTACCTACAATGGTAAATGTTTTCGGCTCGTCTTCCTTACCGTTTACAATTTCAACGTAAGTAACTACCGTTTCGTGAATAATTTTTGCATTGCGCAGTTTTGCTTCAATTTCGGCAATTTCGCCTTCCATTTCCGCCTGTGCTTTGCGTGCGGCATCGTATTCGGCATTTTCCGAAAGGTCACCGAAACCACGTGCTGTTTTTATTTCTTCCGCAATTTCCGCTCTACGAACGGATTTCAGGTAGTCAAGTCTTTCTTCCAGTTCTTTTCTACCCGCTTCTGTAAGTTGTACTTCAGCCATAGTCAATATATCTCCTTTTAGTTTGCTTACTACACTTCAAAAACAACTTAAAGATGCCTTCAAGTTGCTTTTACATTCTTCAATATTATTTTAGTTTGTAAATTGTACTACAATTGTGTGGCATTGTCAAGTAAAAATGCCGTAGCTTTGCAAAAGCACACATTTTTAGTCCAAAGTTTCCGCAAGTTGCTCTGCAACGGCAAAAAAGCCTTCCGTTGCCTTCATAACGGTACTACAATATTCCTGAGGACCGCCGAAAAGACTATCGGAAATGCATTTTACCATAAGGTACGGCACGCCTGCAAAATGGCAGGAAATTGCAATTGCCGCACTCTCCATATCGCAAATTTCCGCACCGAAATTGCTATGCAAACTTTGTTTGGCGACAGGGTCGCTTACAAATTTATCGGCGGATGCACAACGCACTGCCGGAAAATTTTTTATGGCTTTGGCTTTTTGCAAAAGTGTTTGATCGGCAGGCAAAGCGACATCGTCAAAGCACAAATAACGCCCTACCGGTATGTTATCTATAGAGCTGGAGTCCATATCGTAATGTACAACGCTTTCAACATAAACAAAAGACTCAAGCGAGGCTTTTTCCGTAAGCGCACCGACAACACCGAAGTTGATGACAACATCTACACCGTACTTTAACAGCAAGCGCCAAATTGCCCCTGCAGCACAAATTTCACCTATGTTAGGTGCTGAACACAAATACGCCTGCTTGCCCGCCAAAGTAAACGAATAAACTTTGTACGGACCGTCTTCAATTTGCTTTACGTCCGCTTTTTGCAAAAATGATTTTGCTTCCTTTTCCATAGCAGTAAAAATGCCTATTTTCATTATTGTACACTCCCACGTTTATTATGCCAATTGTAACACAAAACATCGGTTTTGTAAACGGTAATAAAGCAAAAATAGCTTGTTATAAAAAAACAGTTTGCAAAACATAAATTATTTGGTACAATAACGGTAACGACATCCACGGAGAAATGCGTTATGAAAATTTGGGCAAAAACAATACAGGGAGAAAAAATAACCGGAAGCATTGTTTACGTTGCTGAAACAATGGAAAATGAAGAGGACTTGACAGTTGCTTTGCAAAACATTTGCGAACAGCTTGATATACCTACGCCCATAGTTACAAACGTAAATTACAGACATTTTTCGCAGTTTAACAACACACGCTTTAAGCCGAGAGATTTTGTGGAAAGCGTTGATTTTGATTTGTTTGATATTGAAGCAATACCGGAAAAGAAAGAGAGTAAGTAAAATGCAGAATGCATTAAAAAAGCACCCGTCAGGGTGCTTTTTGTTATTCTCCGTCGTTTATGAACAAAATGCCGATTGTGTTGCGACCGCAGTGTGTGGTAATTGTGCAACCTGCTTCGGTAATAAGCACTTCGTCAAAAATATTCCAGCTCTTTACCGTTTCCACAAGGTTCTGAACAAGTTGACTATCCATTTGCGAATGCGTTACAAAGCAACGTGTTTTATCCGGCTTTGTATACGTTTCTTTTACGTCATCGGCGTATTTTTTTATGCACTTTTCAAAACGTCCTACAAACTTTTTGCCCAAGCCCATCTTTCCGTCATTCACCTCTATACTCGGTCTTATGGAAAGCAAATTGGTGGCAAGGTAAGCAACGGTAGAACACCTTCCGCCGTGATGCAAAAATGCAAGATTATCTATTACAAACGATGCCTGCACGCTTGGTACACGTTTGTTGGAACGTTCAACAATTTGCTGAGGCGTGCAACCTGCCTGCGCCATATCAAAGGCATCCAACATTAAAAGTGCCGTACCGGTGGAAAGGCTTTTGCTATCCACAACAAAAACGTTTTCCACCTCTTTTGCTGCCATACAGGCATTGTTGTAGGACGAAGACATTTCAGACGAAAGCGAGTAATGAATAACCGAGCAACCTTGCGAAGTAAACTTTTTGAAAAAGTCAACGTAGTCTTCAACACTGCGTGATGCCGTGTTTGGCAGTTGTTTGGTTTCTTCATAATAGCTAAAAATATCGTCAGTGGTAATTGTTTCACCGTCAAAGCCGTTACGTTCACCGAGAGAAACGTTAAGTGGCATAACGTCAATATTATATTTTTGTTTGAGTTCTGCAGAGAGGTCGCAGGTACTGTCTCCTGTAATCTTTATATTCATAAATGCTCCTGTTATCTGTAAAAAGGTATAGGTTTTTTACTTTGCCTGAGTGCAAGCACCGCTGAATTCACAGTTTTCGCAAGTAGTCTCGCACGAAGGCGTATCGTGCGCTATTATGCGTGTTACGCCAACAACCGTACTGTTTGCAGGTACGTCTTTAAGCACTACCGCATTTGCGCCTATTTTTACATTGTCGCCAACAGTAAT
>JAZLJV010000133.1:0-2745 GCA_045618025.1 Clostridia bacterium | reverse complement strand
AAAAAAACACGTTATAAATACAAAAATCCCGGCATTTTCGTATTATTTTGCCGTTCGTTAAAAAAAAGCGGTGCACTCCATTATAGGAGTGCTTTTTTGTTTAATAAAACCACTGCATTTTGGAGGTATTGCAACGGTAAAAATTCCATTATTTTCAATCAATCTGTTTTGTTTCGGCTGTCGTATTTTGGCCAAAAACATCATATTTTACTATGCAATGTCAATTTTTGACTGTGATTTCATATTTTCCGAAAAAATAGCATATTTTAATACAAAATGTTACCTTTTCCGACATTTTCAACAAATATTCGTCACAAATTTTTTAGTATAATGGTGCGGTAACTATGGGGGGAATATGAAAAAACTTGTTTTATGTTGTGTAATAGCCGTAGTGTGCGTTTTGGTGGTGTGCGGTCTTGGCGGATATTCCTCCGTTATGGCGCAAAACCGAAAAGTGCCCGTTTACAAGACGGATACGGCGGAAAACAAAGTTGCAATAAGCTTTGATGCAGCCTGGGGAGCGGATAAAACACGGCAAATTATGGATATTTGCGACGCCTACAACGTAAAAGCAACATTTTTTCTTGTAGGATTTTGGGTGGAAAAATACCCCGAAATAGTGGCTGAAATTGACAAGCGTGGGTTTGAAATCGGCACGCATTCCGCAACGCATCCAAAAATGAGCACACTGTCAACGGAAAAAATAAACAGTGAACTGACGGAATCTTCCGCAAAGATATCTGCCATAACCGGCAAGCAAGTACGGTTGTTTCGGCCACCTTTCGGCGACTACAACAATACGTTGCTTGGCTGTGCGGAAAATTTGAATTTACTTACCATACAGTGGAGTCTGGACAGTCTGGATTGGAAGGGACTTTCCGCTGATCAAATTGCTTCACGTCTGCAAAAAATGCAAAAGGGCGATATTATTTTGTGCCACAATAACAGCGACCACATAACCGAGGCATTGCCACTTGTTTTGGAATCGGCAAGGCTAAAAGGTTTGCAAATTGTGCCGGTGGGTGAGCTTGTTTATTTTAATGACTTTGTTGTTGACGGCAACGGTGTTCAGCACAGCACCGCAACAAAAACTAACTGAGACACGTATCGTATTTGGTGTTAAAAAGTACCCAAAACCGTATACGTGTGCTCAAAACGGCAAATATAGGCAAAATAAGCAATTACAAGTGCTTGCGCAAAACACACTAAAATTTTTACAAAATTTTAACGACGTGGCGGTGGCAAATGCTACGTCAATATACATTGTTAAGGAGAAATAACTATGAACACAAACGCACAAAACAACAACGTAACGCTTTCAGGCGAGGTACTTGACCAACCGACATTTTCACACGAAATTTTTGGTGAAAAGTTTTACGAGGTGATGCTTTCGGTAAAGCGACTTTCCGGCAACGATGACGTTTTGCCTATCTCGGTAAGCGAGCATTTGCTTGGCGGAGAACTGTTTCGGCCGGGCAATCAAGTTACGGTGGTGGGACAATTTCGCAGTTACAACAAAACCATCGGCGAAAAAAGCAAACTGCTTTTGACGGTGTTTGTGCGAGATGCCTACCAACTTGACGAAAGTGCCAACCCTAATTTGTTGGAACTTAACGGATTTGTCTGCAAACCGCCTATTTTTCGCACAACGCCATTCAATCGTGAAATATGCGATTTGCTTCTTGCTGTTAACCGTCAGTATAACAAAAGCGACTATATACCTTGCATTGTGTGGGGACGCAACGCACGTTTTGCAAAAAACTTGCCGGTCGGTCAGCACGTAAGCATTGTCGGCAGAGTGCAATCGCGCAACTATCAGAAAAAACTTGAGGACGACGTGGTGGAAGTACGCACGGCTTACGAGGTTTCCGTAAGTAAAATAAGTCTGGTAGATAATGAGCAAACAATACACACCTTGGCAGTGGAATAACTGCGTTTTTGCGCACACGTGTAGTGATTATTGCGTAAAATTATCTTAAATAATATAAAACAGCATAGCATTTAGCTACGCTGTTTTTTCATGTCAAAAACAATGACGGTTGTTTTTTAATAAATTTTTTTACACTTACTATAGTTTTGCTTTACTCAACAATTTTGCACTTAGCTGTTAAAGCATTTGTTTGCACAAATAAATTCACTGTTTTATACAAGCTTTTTGCACTCTACAAAAAAGTATGACAATTGTTGAAAGAGCTTTTACGTTTGCTTTGCATCAGTTTTCCGTAAATGAGTTGGTCGTTTTCTTTTTTAGAGTTCTAACGGAAAACAACACAACAAACACACAACCTATAACCGCCACAGCAAGAACAATTCGTCCAACCAGTTGATTGGTGGTCAGTTTGTTCATATCAATAATATTTTTTGCATCTACCCAACCGTAGTATAGTTTGTTGTCGTTGGTTTGCAATTCAATATAGGCTGAAGTTTTGTCGGAATTGTACCGTATTACGTTTACTTCCGTGCCGGAAGTCAGTTTTAGAGGGTTGTCGTTTTCGTCGGTAATTTGTTCGTTATTGTAACGTTCCGCCGTGGCGTAAACCTTTACAGCCTCTCTCAGGCTTGCGTTAATTTTCATTAAACCAACGGCTTTAACCGGCATAGTTATTTCTTTTATTCTGAAATTGCTGATAGCTGTTGATTGTACAAACCCGTAGGAAGTATCATCGTAGTTTACGTAGTACCAGATGTTTTCGCCCTGCGGTGTGCTTTCCGTAAAGCGTTGCAAAACAACAACGTCCTTCATTG
>JAZLJV010000132.1:0-4891 GCA_045618025.1 Clostridia bacterium | reverse complement strand
ACGTAGGTAACACTGTCCTGAGTTTTGCTTACCCATATTCCCTTTACGTTGTAGCCGAGTTTTTGTGCAAAATTTTCCGCTACGGCAATGCATTCTTCACGTGAAAGCTTTTGTTCGCCGTAGCTTACGTTGCCGTCAATTTCCACCACTTTACCATCCTTAGCTGTTACAATTCTGCCACTGTTACTGTCAAAACAGTAAAACTCTCCCTTATGCGAAATTGCGCACACGTATTGCACGTTTTGGAATATTTTGCCAAGTTTTTCGGCGACTTCTTGCGACGAAAGTGCCACCTCGGACGTTACGTATTTTTCCTTTACGCTGTCAGAGAACGGCCCGTCATAAATAAGTTTTTCGTAGGTAAAAGCATCGTTTTGCATTTCGTCAAAAGCACCACCGACGGTGGCAAAATCAAAACTGACGTTTTGCGCATTGCCGTCAACAATTTTTACAAAAGTATCGTAAAGATTTTTTGCAACATCGTCAAGATTTGCAAGCGCAGTGCGTTGTTGAGCGGAAAGACTGCCGTTTTGCTGAAGTTGACCTATAAGATATTTTGCGTAATCCTGCGTTTGGTTTACAAACTTTTGCGCATTTTCCAGATTGTCGCCGTAGCTTACCGGCAATTCGGCAAGTTTCTGGTTGACGTTGTTTGCGTGAACAGTAACGTCGGCAAGCATTTTGGCCTGCTTGGCGGTATTTGTGCTGACCGCCACCTTACCCAGCACGGCATCTATATTTTTCATGCTGTCGCAAGCGTTGTATAATGCTTGTTTGCAACCGTTTTCCGCTATACGTGTGCTGTTTTCCGCTACGTTTTGCTGTTTTTTCAGTGCAGAGCCGTAGTATACCGCCGTAGACGTTGCCAGCACAAACAACGTGGCAAAAAATATGCTGAAAAATCTTGTTGCTTTTCTCATTTTTTACCTCACGCACAAAAAATATGTTTACCTATGGTTACAAGTTGCGGACGAGACCAAATCCACTTGCTTGTAGCGGTTTTTGGGTTAAAATAGTACAAAGCACCACCGGTGGGGTCCCAACCGTTCAACGCATCCTGCGCTGCTTTGGTGCATTCGTTGTTTGTTCCAAGGTTAATTTGCCCGTCACTTACGCAGGTAAACGCCCCACTTTGATAAATTACACCGCTTACACTGTTAGGAAACTTACTGCTTTTTACACGGTTCAAAATTACCGCACCTACGGCAACTTTGCCGGTGTAGCTTTCTCCACGTGCCTCGCCGTAAATACAGCAGGCAAGCAGGTACAAATCACTGTTGCTTACCTTTTGCGTAGTATTTGACGTTTGCGTGGCGTTTCCCGAAAGGCTTATACCCATTGCTTTTGCAGTTGCCGGCCCTACTACACCGTCTGCGTTAAGACCGTTTTTTCGTTGAAAGTACTGCACTGCGCTTTTGGTTTTTGCACCGAAAACACCGTCAACCTTGCCGGTGTAGTATCCCCAGTTTTTCAGTTTTTGCTGAATTATCTTTACGGTTTCTCCGCTTGAGCCCTGCTTAACGGTAAGTGCGCTTGCCGTAGGTACTAAAGCAAATACAAACACCGTTACAAGCAAAACCGTTATAAAAACGGCAATTTTGCCCTTAATACGTAACATTAAAAAATTCCCCCTACACGTTTTTTGCGTTAGTATGGGGAAAACGTAGAGTATTATACATAAGTTACTTGCCGAAAAACAACTCATAAAAGTACGATTTGAACGTGACGGTATTTGTATCGGTGCTTTTTCCGCCGGCAAAACACAGCGGAGGGTACACCACGCACCACCAATTATCGCCCTTGCCTGTGCCAAGCTCCACAATCAAGGCATCGTAAATACCTTCGCTCAATGTCAGACTGCCGTAAGTACGTGCGGGAAAGTTTTCACTGCGTAAATATGCCTTTGCACCGTAGAAAAACCCGTTTTGTACCAATGTTTTTTTGCAAACGTCGTCAATATCTTTAAGTTTGCTTTGCAAAACACAATATGCCTGACTTTTGGTTGTACAGTTGCTTACGTATGGTGAAAGGTACGCCACTACGGCATCTTTTACAACGTACTTTATATTTTGGTCACTCGTGTCGTTACTGTTGGCACGCACGTGTATACGCAAGTATTCCGTTTGTGTCTTTTTGCTTTTTAGCGGAAATACCAATGTTACAACACAAACAACAAACACAAAAACAATAAAAAACTTTTTCATAATTGCTCCTTTTGTGTTATTTTTACCGCAGTTTGCCACAAATAAAGCAACACGTATGTCGTTTTTTGACATAAAAGAAAAAACACTGCCAAACAAGTACGCTAATGCTACGCACCTTTGCAATGTTTTTTATTGTTTCGGATTATTTGTGTTTTGGCGCCAAGTGCCAATAAGTCAGTCAACTTCTTCTACGCCGTTTGCAACGCTGTGGCACACAAAACTGTCATAGCCGTTTTTGCGGTAAAAATCTTTTAATTCTTCCGCCTTGGCAAGTGTTTCGCACACAACAAAATGTGCCGTTCCGCTACCCGTCATATGTGCCGTAATGCCGTGTGCCTTGTTAAAGTCTGCAAAATTTTGCAAATACGGTTGCAGTTTGTAAGCAGAAGGCGCAAGCATGTTACCGCAATTAAGTGCAACGTCGGCAATTTTTCCGCCTTCAAGCGCAGTTACAAGTTTATTGTTGTTTGTGCATGCGGTTTTTGGTAATTTGTCAAAAACTTTGTAAACCTCCGCCGTGGTAGTACTGCCGGCAAAACACGTTACAACAAAATAAACCGTCAGCGCATCAAAAGGCGTTATTACGTCACCAGTGCCGACAACACGTGCGTAGCCACCTTGCATCATAAATGCCACGTCACTACCACACCCACGGCAAAGGTCCGTCAAATTACTGTTTACACCGTACAGACGTGCCATTGCATACACCACAGCAGAGGCATCTACCGAACTGCCACCCATACCGGCGCAAAACGGCACACCCTTGGTGATTTTTACGTCTACACCGTTTGTGCCAAACCTTTCAACAAACGCTTTGCCCGCCTTGTAAGCCGTGTTGTCTTCCGCCGAAACGCCTTCAACTCCGACAACAGTTACATTTTTGTCGGTGCGAGGGTTAACCTCCACTTGGTCGCACACACTTACGGAACACACCACGCTGTCAATTTGGTGCAAACCGTTTGTGCGTTCGCCCACGTTAAGCGATAAATTAAGTTTTGCGTATGCTTTAACTTTCATACGCTAATTATATACCCTTGCGTAAAAAAACGCAACACTATTGACATTTTGTTGCAAAAACGACATTTTACGTAAACACTGCCTCAAAAAAATATATAAAGCCCTGACGTAGTACAAAAATCAACACAAATAACAAAAAAGCACATTCTGACGAGCGTGCTTTTAGTTTTCTTTTCCCAAAAGATAATCGGTGGTTTCATCAAAAAACTGCGCCAATGTTAAAATTGCTGTTGCAGTCGGTTCGGTTTTGCCGAGCTCCCACTTGGCAATAGCCGATTGACTTATGCCTGTTGCCTTGGCAAGTTGCATTTGGCTAAGCCCTTTTTCTATTCGTAATTCTTTAAGACGTTGTGTAAAGTTCATATATTTATTATATCTTTTTCAAGTCTTAAAATACTTGACAAGTCTGAAAAGACTTGATATAATTGTACCATCAATTACAAAGGAGAAAATAGCAATGTATAACAATATTGGACAAAAAATTAAAAGTTTTGTAAAAATAATAGTAATTATCAGTTTCATTCTGGTTGGCATTGTAGGTGTAATTACTTTGATAGCAGATCCATTAGCAGGCATTATTATGATTCTCGTTGATGGTTTTGGCGTTTGGGTTGGCGGTTTTGTTTTGTACGGTTTGGGGGAACTTATTGACAACAGTACAAAAATCAGAGAAATGATGGAAAAAGAAACAAAAGACAAAGAATAATATGCACAAAAATACACTCAACAAGAGTGCACCGTAGAGATTTTTGACGTACATAACGGCAAAAAAAGATGTGAAAATACCGGGATTTTGGTACTTATTTACTTGTTTTTGCTATTCATTATTGTATTGTAAAATCAACATAAAAAGAAAAGTGAGAGTTATTTACTCTCACTTTTTTATTGCCTTGGCTTGTTTTTGACTCTACCGTACGGCAAAAGTACGGCGACCATTCAAAACCAACCAATCTGTCCGCCCCTCTCTCCCTAGGGAGAACTCCATGAACAAGTGTGCTTTTTTAGTTTGATTTTTTTACAATATGTACCGTTTTTGGCGATACGTGTTGCGGTTTTGGTTACAATTTGTTGTAAACAACAATGTTTGCATCCTGTGCAAGCGGAGAAGTAATTTCGGGATTGGTAGCAACAAGGTCGGCTTCGGACATATGCAGGCTTTTTGCCAAGCTCCAAAGCGTTTCACCCTTGTGCGCCAAACAAACCTGAATTGCCGGCAGGTTGGTTTTATCAAAGGGCAGTTCTTCGGCACCGGTAACTACGGTATATTCCACATTACGATAACTGCACAAATCAAAACAAAGCGTTGTTTTTACGGTAAAATCGGCACCTGTGCTCACGGCAAAATTCATAACTTTAACGGTGGCAAAAGGCGCACACTCACCCGTCAAAAAGCTTGCATCCAGCGCTTCGGAAAACGGCAATTCCAATTGTTTGCTGACAATACCGCTTTCCGTCTTAAAAAGCACATCTCCACGCACAAAACCTTCGGCGACGGCTTTACCCTCCATAGCTATACAGTTGGTTACAATGCCTGCAAGGTTAACGGTGGTAATGTATTCGCCTGCGCTTTCCCACGGCAAAGAACTTTCGTTGGTTTTGCTTTGCGTGATTGCTCCACACGGAAGCGTGGTAAATATTTTATTGCGCATAAGTTCAAAATCGCAATTTTC
>JAZLJV010000131.1:0-8505 GCA_045618025.1 Clostridia bacterium | reverse complement strand
CACCCACCCGGATGTCAGTACAGTTTACAAAGAAGTTCGTAAAACAATACCAAACATTAGTTTGGGCACGGTGTACCGCAATTTGCAGGAGCTTTGCGAGGCGGGCAAAATAAAAAAAGTTTCGCTGGAAAACAGCAGTGTGCGCTTTGAGCCTTGCACCACTCAGCACCCGCACTTTGTTTGTGAAAAATGCGGAAATGTGCTGGATTTGCCACCGGAAGACGTTACCGTGGAAACAAAAATAACTAACATTACCCACACTGAAGTGGTTTTGTACGGCATTTGCGATAACTGCAAAACCAAACAATAAGGAAAAAACAAACTATGACAACTCAACAAATGCTTTCACCACTTCGCAAAGCGGTGGACGACTTCAAAATGATACAGCCCGGCGACAAAATTGCCGTTGGCGTTAGCGGCGGAAAGGACAGCCTGACGCTTTTGTACCTGCTAAAACAGTTGCAACGCTTTAAAGATATGGATTTTGAACTTATGGCCATTACCATAGACGTTGGTTTTGGCGACAACGCCTACCAAAGCGTGGAAAACTTTTGCCGTGAAAACGAAATCCCATACAGCGTAGTAAAAACCGACATAAAGGAAATTGTTTTTGACGTCCGCAAGGAAGACAGCCCTTGCAGTTTGTGTTCCAAAATGCGCCGTGGGGCGTTAAATAACGAAATAAACCGCCTTGGCTTTACCAAACTTGCGCTTGGCCACCACCTTGGCGACGTGGTAGATACCTTTATGTTAAGTTTGTTTTACGAAGGCAGGCTAAACACCTTTCAACCCGTCAGCGAAATGTCCCGTTCCGGCGTTACGCTAATTCGCCCTATGGTTTACTTGGAAGAAAAAAACATTTCCGCCTACGCACGAGATATGAGCTTTCCGGTGGTTGAAAGCCTTTGCCCCGTAAACAAACTTACCGAACGTGAAAAAATGAAAGACATTTTGAAAACTTTGGAACAAACCTTCCCCGGTGTGCGCCAAAAATTTGCCACGGCAATCATCCACCCCGATCGCTACAACCTTTGGGACAAAACGCAAAAATAACGCAAAAACGTACCGAAAAACCGCATACGTATTGCCTTTTAACCAAAGCAATAACTGTTTTACACTTACCAAACCACCAACGCAACAAAAAAGAACCTGCATTTCGCAGGTTCTTTTTGCATGTTCAACTTATCAACATTAAAAATGCAGAATAAGTTATCAAACTCAACAATATCCAAATACACGATATTACAATGGCAGCAATTGCCATGTTTTTGCGTTTGCCATTAAGTTCATTTGCGATTTTTACGCCTTTTATTCCATAAATTATGCCTAATATTGGTATAAGGAATGCACAAATAAGTGCAGTTACTGCCATTTGATTGTCTGACGAAGTGTTTGCAACTCTATTAGTGCCTTGTTGCATAATGTGCCCACACATATAGCAACAATCATCTCTGTCAGATAATTCAGTTCCACAATTCGGACAATTTTTCATTTTTATTTCCCTTCAACTCTATTGTTTTCAACTATTTTTGCCAATATTGACTTTATATCTTCAATTGCCTTCAGCAATTCTCTGTACGCACCCGATGATACATCAACTTCAAAAAAGAACAAACATACTTGAATGCCCAATGAATACTCATCATTGGTTTCAATTTTGAGTCTGATATTTTCCATAGTAGTTTCACTGTAGGTATCAGTACTTGCTATACCGCTACCAATACCACGATACGATGTACCCACGCCTGATGTATAACTTGTTGATGTGGTGTTACTGATACCGTCAAGTATCGCAAATGATTTTACATTAGCAAAATCTAATACATAAAACTTATATGGTGTTTCTTCAAAAGAACAAAATGCCACTTTTTTGTGTTCGTAGTCTATGTTCATATTGAAAAGTTCTATTGGATAAGCCGTATGATAATAACCTTTAGTGGCAATTTTAAGCTCGGTTACAATTTGTGCAGATTCCAAATCTTTTGCATAACGATTGGTTTTAGCCTTGACTTGTTTTGCTCTATCAGCCCATAATTGCGCTGTTCGTGCCTTACTATTTGCACGCCAAATTAGAAATCCAATGCCACCGACTACTACTACAATTATCCATATCACATCATCTATCATGATTCTTCTCCTTTGAATTAATTTTCATAAATATTATATAGACAATTTTTGTCTATGTCAACTCTTTTAGACTTATTTTGTCTAAAATAAAAATATGATAATTACTTTTGCAAAAACAATACAATCTTTAAGAGAACAGGCCAAACTCAGTCAAGCACAACTTGCCAAAGCACTTGGAACAACCCAGCGCAAAGTTTCGTATTGGGAAACGGGCAAAATTGAGCCGGATTTGGAAATGCTTTGGAAACTTAGCGACTACTTTGATGTTTCCATCGGCGCACTGGTAGGCAAAGAACAAATATGAAAGCACACCACCTGAACATGATGTGCTTTTTTGTTGCAAAAATTGCGTAACGTAGTGCGGTTTTTGTCATTTTTTGGAAATTTTCACAATAAAATAAACCATAACGACAAAAAAGGACAATGTTATGGCAGAGTGGGAAAAGAGAGTGACAAGGGAAGCAAGGTACGTTGCACGAACGGGCAAAACGGTGCGTGATACGGCAAAGGTGTTTGGCGTTGGGAAATCTACCGTGCACAAGGATTTGACAGTGCGGTTACCAATGCTGAACGCAAGGTTGTACAAAAAGGTTCAAAAAGTGTTGCAAACCAACAAGCAGGAACGTCATCTGCGTGGCGGAGAGGCCACCAAAAAAATGTGGAAAACCAAGCGTGAAAACTGACGTTTGACATCAAAAAGCGCATAACGTATTGCAAAATCGGTAACCGTGGGCAACTGTCGCCTGTGGTTGCCGTTTTTTGCACCGATTTACCTGCGTTTGCGCTTGACTAATTTTGATAAAGTACTTATAATGATATTTATGTAATAAAAAATGCTCGCCACAGCCGGTGGCGACAAAGGAGAAATTTTTTACTATGGCAGAACTTACAATGGAAAAACTTGTAGCACTTGCAAAAGGTCGTGGATTTGTTTACGCAGGAAGCGAAATTTACGGCGGACTTTCCAACAGTTGGGACTACGGCCCGCTTGGTGTGGAAATGAAAAACAACATAAAGCAAGCGTGGTTCAAAAAGTTTGTTAAACAAAACCCGTACAATGTTGGGCTGGACAGCGCCATTATTATGAACCCGAAAACTTGGGAAGCAAGCGGACACTTGGGTGGTTTCAGCGACCCGCTTATTGACTGCAAAAGTTGCAGAACACGCTACCGTGCCGACCACCTGATTGAAGAATACCAAGAAAAACACGGCGTTGACGTGCCTGTAACCAGCATGGACAACGACCAAATGAGTGAATATATTACCGCTCACCACATACATTGCCCTAACTGCGGTAATGGTGAATTTACGCCTATACGCAAGTTTAACCTTATGTTCAAAACGTTTATCGGCGTAACGGAAGAAAGCACTTCTACCGTGTATCTCCGTCCGGAAACGGCTCAAGGCATTTTTGTAAACTTCAAAAACGTGTGCCGTACTTCACGCAAAAAAATACCTTTTGGCGTAGGACAAATAGGCAAAAGCTTCCGCAACGAAATTACGCCGGGCAACTTTATCTTCCGCATTCGCGAGTTTGAACAAATGGAATTGGAATTTTTCTGCAAGCCGGGCACCGACCTTGAATGGTTTGACTACTGGCGTACGTTCTGCAAAAATTGGTTGCTTGAACTTGGCATGAAGGAGGAAAATTTGCGCCTTCGTGACCACGACAAGGAAGAACTTTGCTTTTACAGCAAGGCAACAACCGACTTTGAAGTAAAATTTCCGTTTGGTTGGGGCGAACTTTGGGGCATTGCCGACCGCACCGACTACGACCTTACGCAACACAGCAAGTTTAGCGGAGAAGACCTTAGCTACCTTGACCCGATAACCAACGAAAAGTATATTCCGTACGTTATTGAACCGAGTCTTGGTGCCGACCGTGCATTTTTGGCGTTCCTTTGCAATGCTTACGAAGAACAACAAGTCGGCGAAGACGACACACGTGTTGTGTTGCACCTTCACCCGGAACTTGCACCGTACAAAGTGGCAGTACTTCCGCTTAGCAAAAAACTCAGTGAAAGCGCAACAGCCCTTTACACCGAACTGCTGAAAGACTTTACTGCCGACTACGACGAAGCAGGTTCTATTGGCAAACGCTACCGCCGTGAAGACGAAATTGGCACACCGTACTGCGTTACCGTTGACTTTGATACGGAAGTGGACGGCTGTGTTACCGTGCGTGACCGTGACACAATGGAACAAGAACGTATAAAAATTGCCGACTTAAAAGAATATCTTGCAAAAAAAGTCTACACGTTTTAGTGCATTGCACCGTTAAATACACAAACCCATACAAAAAAAGTGAGAGTAACCAACTCTCACTTTTATTTTGCTTTATTATTCTGATTGCAAAAACGTACATCGCTAACCGGATTGTACGTCGGCGAACCAAATATCAAAAATGCCAACACGTACCACGGTGTTAGTACATTTTAGCAACAGCTATACTAAATTTGACCTTCTTCCACCATTTCCTCGTGTTCCACAAACTTACTTGTCCAATAGTCGTGTTGCACCTTTTTGAAACAAGGGAAGTAGCACACAAAGAAACACAAAAAGGTTACAACCCAACTTGCAGGGTACACCCAGTAAAGCTCGGTGTAGGTGTCGCACAGCCCCAATACCTTTATCCAAAAAATACGGAAGCCACAACAACCCGTCAACGAAATAATCATTGCAACGGTAGATTTGCCCAACCCACGCAAGGTGTTACTCATAACGTCCATTATTCCGCACAGGTAGTATGTTGTGCAAATAATAAACAATCTGTCGTGCGCCAAAGCGATAATGACAGGGTCATCGTTAAAAATACTGCACAATGGAGTTTCAAACAGCAATACCAGCCCGCCTACAATAGCCCCAACAACGGATACAGCTCCAAGCCCTACCCAAGTGGATTTGCGCACTCTGTCAAACTTGCCCGCACCAAGGTTTTGGCCGACAAATGCCAAAACGGAAAGTGCAACGGAATACTGTGCGTTGTAAATAAAGCCGTCTATTTGACTGGCAACGGTGTTTGCCGTATTGACTTGCGTACCAAACGACGTTACCGTGCTTTGAATAACTACGTTGGAGAGTGAGAACACGCAACCTTGAAGCCCCGCAGGCAAACCGATTTTTGCCATATCCAAAAGTTCGTCTTTGTAAATACGCAGGTATTTGAACTGCAAATGCGCATATCCCGGTGAGCAAAACAGTGCAATTGTGGTAAGCACTGCGGAAACCGCTTGCGAAACAACCGTAGCAATGGCAACACCCTCTACATCCATATGCAAAACAATAACAAAGTAGCAGTTAAGGCCAACGTTTATTACACCGCCTATCGCCAAAAAAATAAGTGGACGAATGGTGTCACCTACAGCACGAAGTACCGACGCATTAAAATTGTAAAGCATAATTATCGGCAAACCGATAAAATATATTTGTACGTACTTGGTTGCCAAGTCCAGCACTTCCACGCTGGTTTTTTCCGTATCAATAAGCCACGAAAGAAACGTTCTTGCGCCAAAAACACCGACAAACATAAGCAAAAAGCCAAACAACAGACTTATCACTACTGAAGTACCTACAACACGGTGTGCACGTTCTTCGTCGTTACTGCCAACACACCTTGCAATAAGCACGTTTGCACCGACTGAAAGCCCAACAAACAAACCGACAATAAGGTTTATTAGTGCGCCCGTATTACCTACTGCCGCCTGTGCTACGTCTTTGTTGGCGGAAAACTGCCCCAAAACGGCAATATCCGCAGCATTAAATACAAGTTGCAACACATTTGTACAAAGCAGTGGCAATGCATATTTGATAAGTTTTGGTAAAATGCGACCTTCGGTAAGGTCCATTTCAAATGAAGAATGTTTTGACATTTTTGACTCTCTTTTATGCTATATGCGAATTATAACACTTTTCTTGTAAAAGCGCAAACGTTAAGAGCTCTACAAAAGGCAAAACTTTGGTAAAGTTTTGCCTTGGGAAATGCACCACAGAAATTTTTTGACGTACAGAACGGCAAAGATGTGAAAGCTTTTGGATTTTGGCAATTACAACCTGTTTCGCAATTGAAAACCGTATACCGCAATCAACATAAAAAATAAAAGTGCGAGTTTTTAACTCTCACTTTTTTTGTTGCCTTTGCTTGGCTAAGCTTTACCGTACAGCAAGTAACGGCGACAATGCAAAACCAAGCAATCGGTCCGCACCTCTCCCTATGGAGCATTCCCAATTCGGCATTATATTTAATTTTTTAACCGCCTTAAACAAGTTGCAACACGTCAGCCACAATCAAATCTTCATGCAGACGGTAATTTTGTTTTTGAACGGACAAAGGCACGCGGTTGGTAAACTCTTTTTTACCGCCGTAACAAAGCACTTTGGCGTTGCTTTTACCAAGAAGCATTGCAACTTTAGCACCAAAACCACCTTCCAGAAGGTTGTATTCTACCGTTACTACAACATCACATTTTTGCAATAGAGCCAGCTCGTTTTCATCAATTTCGCCGTAGTTGCGTTGATTGATGACAATCGGTTGCATACCGGTTTTTTGTTTGTACAGCTGGGCACACTTTTCCACCGTAAAATAACTTTCACCCACACCTATAAAGGCAACTTTTTCGCCTTTTTCTATGCTTGGATGCGTTACGTCGTACGTGTTTCCACCGCTTACGTTGCTGTTTGGTATGCGAATAAACACCGCCTTTTCCCTCTGACTAAGTGCCCAATCAAGCATAGCAAAATATTCTTCGCAAAACACGGGTGAAAGACAAACAAGGTTAGGCATATTGCACGTTTGCATTGCTTCAAAACTACCCACGTGTGTGGCATCTGCACCGCTAAGACTGCAATTTGTGCCCAAAATAACCACCGGGCTGTCGTTTAGAGCAATATCCTGCATAAGTTGGTCAAACGCACGTGACATAAACGGTGCACCAATGTACAAAACCGGCTTAGCTCCGTTTTTGGCAAGACCGCTTGCAAAAGAAAACGTATGTTGCTCCGTTATGCCTGTATCAATAAATTGGTCGCCTGCTTGTTGACGCAAATCCGGTGTCCACCCCTGAGCTGACGGGCTTGCGGAGTTTATGGCAACAAGCGTTTTATCCGTTGCCATTTTTTTCAGCAAGTATTCCGCCGTAAGTTTTTCCAGACGTACCGTATTACCTTTTTTGGCATTCAGTCCACCAAACCAATGATACTGTTCTTTGTTTTCCACCGCTTTTGGGTAGCCTTTACCCTTCAGCGTGTGAACATGCACCACAACGGGCGTTTTGCTGTCTTTTACCTGTTGCAACGCATCAATAAGTGTTTTAAGGTCGTTGCCTTGTTCAACATAAACGTAGTTTAAGCCAATAGCCTTAAACAAATTAAGTTCCGCTTTGCCGTTTGTATCACGCAAAAGTTGCAAATTTTGGTAGATTCCGCCGTGGTTTTCCGCAATGGACATTTCGTTATCGTTAAAAATAACAATGCAGTTGCTATTCAGTGTGGCAACATTATCCAAACCTTCAAAGGCCTCTCCGCCGGAAAGCGAGCCGTCGCCGATAACGGCAATAATGTTTTCCGTTCCGCCGGTAAAATCTCTTGCTTTGGCAAGACCGCACGCAAGACTGACGGAACTACTTGTGTGTCCCACCTGAAACACGTCGTACTCGCTTTCACTCGGCACGGTAAAACCGCTTATGCTGTCATACAAAGACGGTTCCAAAAAGGCGTTTTTTCTGCCGGTGAGTATTTTGTGCGGATAGCACTGATGCGAAACGTCAAACACAATTTTGTCTTTCGGCGTATCAAAAACGTAGTGAAGCGCCACGGTAAGTTCCACCACTCCAAGGTTGGAACCAAAGTGTCCGCCCACGGCTTCCACACGGCTTATTACCGCCTGACGCACCTCTTCCGCCAAACCGCCAAGCTCTTCAAAAGACATTGTTTTCAGGTCACGGGGACTGTTTACTCTCTCCAAATAACTCATTTTTTCTCCAATTGACTATTTACAGTAATCAACTGTCAACAATCTAAAAATTATTTTAGAATTATATTATACAAACAAAACGGGCTTTTAGTCAAATCTATTTGGCAAATTAGCACTTTTTTTGCAAAAAAACACCATGCAAACCAAAAAGTTTTCTTTGATACCAATAAAAACAAAAAGCGACTTGCTTGAAGTCGCCTTTTGAATTTTTGCTTTACACTATTTTGTGTAGTTCCACACCACCGGACGGTTTGAACTGTTCCAATAGCTGTGCCAACCGCTTGGCAGGCTTTCCGCTTCACAGTAAATTGTTAGTTTACTGCAACCGTCGAACGCATAAGAACCTATTGACGTTACGCTGTTTGGTATTTCAATACTTGTAAGGCTACTGCAATAGGAGAACACACGAT
>JAZLJV010000130.1:0-3980 GCA_045618025.1 Clostridia bacterium | reverse complement strand
TCCTTTAAAGGATAACAAGAATCCAAGTCGAGTAAACGAAAGTTTACGGAACAAACAAAGTGGAGCATAAACACAAAAAACAAATGCAAACCCAAAACTGTGCCTAATCCGCACTTCTTACTTTCTGTTGTAAAGACTTTTAACAATTCCGGTAACATTGTTGCCGTTTTTTTATTTTTGCACCGTTTATCGGTGTTTTTTTTGTGCATTTTTAATGTTTTTTACGCACAACAAATTTTTGTTTTTCACGTGTGCCAACGTTTCCAGCTGTTTTTACTGTGTTTTTGTGGTTTTTCCGCCATTTTTACTTTTCTGAATAAATAAAATGTATTTTGTATATACACCTTTTTTGTTTGTTTTGTTTTTGTGTATTTTTGTATGGTGTTTGCTAAATTCAGTTTTGTATGCATTTGCAAAAATGTCGGTTTGTCATCTGCATTTTGCGGTTTTTATACCTTTGTAAAAAAGCGTAGTAAAATAGCTAAAACATTTGACTTTTTTTGTCAAACATAATAATATTATTTACGGTAAAAATTGGTTTTACGGAGTATTTGATGAAAAAGGACAACAAGGTTCTAAGCAAAATTTCCGATGTATTTTCAGCAAGCCTTGCAGGTATTTTCAACGCTGTGGCGCTTGCCGTTTTTGCAAAACCAAACAACTTTATTGCCGGAGGTTTTTCCGGCCTTTCGTTAATACTTGACACGTTGCTTTCTCCACTTATGCAAAGTGCATTTGGCATAGGAGATACAGCGTGGCTTTTTTATGCAGTGCTCAATCTTCCGTTACTTATATTTGCCATAATTTTGCTTCGTGGTGATTACACTCTCAAAACAATTTGTTGTGTTATTGTAAGTACAGTTGTACTTAACGTAATTGAAGGCAAAGTAGTGTTTAACGATTCACCCATTATCGGTGCAATTTTCGGCGGAATAATTATGGGTATTGCAATGTACGTTGCGTCGGTACACAACGGCAGTAACGGCGGAACGGAAGTTATTGCAAAAATTGTCAATAAAAAACATCCTGAGTTAGACCTGTCATCGGTTATTCTTGTTTGTGATATGTCCATTATGTTTACTGGGTGTGTACTTTACATTGCAATGGGTGTTGCACAGGTATGGGTGCTGTTGTATTCCGTTATTTATATTTTTATCGGTTCAAAAACTTTAAGCATACTAAGCAAGGGTTTTGACCGCCCTCAAAAGTTTTTGATTATTACGGAAAAATGTGATGAACTAAGCCAGCTGATTGCCGAAAAGTTCCGACGTGGATTTTCCGTTATAAATGTTGACAACAACGCCAAAAAGAAAATAATTGTTGTTGTGGTGCAATACCGTCAGGTACAGGCGTTAAAGCGCATTATTACAAGGTGCGATAACGATGCATTCAGCTACGTAAAAGAAGTTGACGATGTATTTTCACGTCCGCTGTTTAACAGGAGTTATCTGAAATGAAATTGACAAAACACGATTTAAAAGAATTTTTGATAATTGTATTTGCCACGTTACTTACGGCACTTTCGTTGGAATTGTTTTTGATTCCCGATGACATTGTAATAGGTGGTGTAACGGGTATTGCTACTATTCTTGATATTTTGCTTACCGGCGGAAAAGCCTCTTTGTGGTATTTTTCTACAGGTATGTGGTTTTTGCTGATAAACGTGCCTATTTGCGTGTTTGCGTTTTTTCGCTTTAAAAAGCGCTTTGCAACAAAAACTTTTATTTACGGCATACTTTTGGGATGCGAACTGCTTGTTTTGCGTGTTTTCGGTGTGTCGGAAAAGTTTACAGAACTTGTCGGAGAGCACGACCGTGTTGTATATTTGCTTGTAGGTGGTGTGCTTCAGGGGTTATCGCTTCCGCTTATGCTTTCCGTAAACGCATCCACCGGTGGCAGTGACCTTATTGGGTTGGAGTTGCAAAAAAAGGACAATCTTTCCGGCAGTCACGCATTACGTGCTATTCTTATTGCCAACATAATAATTGTGTTGCTTGCATCGGTTGCATTTTATTTTGTCAAAGACAATGCTGAAAGCAAAGATGCGGTAGATATGTTTATTTACTCCGTTGTTACTATGTTTGTTGGCGAAATTGTGCAGGAAACGGTATTTAACGGGTTTTCTTCCAACTACGAATTGCAAATTACTACCGACCGTCCGCAGGAGGTTTCGCAGGCACTTCGTACGGGACTGAGTCACGGCGCAACCATAGTAAAGGTTACGGGCGGTTATTCTTTGCAGGAAAAATACGTTGTAGTATGCGTTATAGGTAAACGTCAACTTGTTACCGCACGACGCATTATTAACCAGGTAGACTCAACTGCATTTGCCTACGTTGAAAAGGTAAAGGAAGTTATCGGTAAAGGCTTCAGCAACAAAGAAGAGGAAATGACAGACAAATAGTTTTTGTGGAACACTTCTGCAAGGTAGTGTTCCTTTTTTGCAGTGTGGGCATTTTTTAATTTACTTTTGCACGGCTATTTGATATAATAAAAGTACTATGAGATTTGAACAACACATAAAAAGCGATTTGCATTTGCACACAAACTGTTCCGACGGCATTTTTTCGCCCGAGCAAGTTGTGCAGATGGCTAAGGAAAACGGTTTGGATTGCATTGCCATTACCGACCACGACACCGTTTGCGGTGTAAAACGTGCCATGGCTGAAGCGGAAAAACTTGGTATAAAGTATATTGTAGGTGCGGAACTTTCCACCGTGGCAAACGACGGTAAGGAAGTGCACATTCTGGCGTACAATATAGATATTGATGCGCCCGGTTTTGCTGAAGAAATGCAACATATTGCCGATTTTCGCAAACAACGCAATATTGTTTTGCAACAAAAATTGCAGGAACACGGTTTTGATATTGACGTGATGTCGCTAAAGGCGGATGGTTCGGTTGGCCGTGCGGATATTGCACGTGTAATGGTGGAAAAGGGCTATTGCAAAAACGTGGCAGAAGCATTTGACCTTTACATTGGGGCGGGCAAACCGTGCTATGTTCAGACCAGACGTCTTACGCCGTGCGAGGCAATTGCATTTACACTGCGTTTTGGCGGTATTCCCGTTTTGGCGCATCCAAAAAATTTACGTCTTGCTTTTAAGGAGTTTGAAAAATTTTTGCATCCGCTGGTGCTTGCCGGTTTGGGTGGTATTGAAGCGCAATATTTTACTCATAATATCAGCGAACGTAAATACTATTCCAAAGTGGCACGGGAAAACAAACTTGTAATTACCGGCGGAAGTGATTTTCACGATTACAATCACGGCGTGCCGGTAGGGCAAAAGTTTTTTGTGCCATCAGGTTACACAAGGAAAATTTTGGGAATATGAAAAATAAAAAAACAATAATTGTGGCACTTACGTTCGTAAGTGCTTTTTGTTTGCTTTTTGCCGTGTTTTGTTGCGATAATTGCAGTAGTATTGTAAGTAGCAAAAGGTATTTAAGTGGTGCAAACAAGACTATTACGGCACAAAGTGGCGTCACAAACGGCAATGACGTGCACTGTTTTGACGATAATGTTTGTGCCTGTTTGTATGCAGGGTACACAAAAGAACCTTTTGACGAAAACAGTGTTAATATATCTTCAACAACCGGTAGCCTAGGCACGCCAAAAACCGTTTTGCCGTGGAACTGTAACGTCACCTTTTGTTACGGCAATGTTAGTTTTAACTACAACTTGCACGCAGTGTTGCAAAGCCAACCGTCATTGATAAAAAATGCACAGGACAGGGCGTATTTTAGCGGTAAAAACGGCAAAAGCCAATTGTTTGAAAGCTTGCTTGCGCTGGAGTTTTCGCCTGCCGAAGCAGGGGAATACGTTTTTCCGCATTTCGGCAGTATTTTACAGGCGTTTGACAAAATACAGCAACAAAAAATTGATGCTACAGCAAGCTTTTGTAACGGTGTTTTTACCTACAAAAAGGGGCAGGATGGCGTAAAAATTGACGTATCTGCAGTGGCAAAAACGTTGTGCA
>JAZLJV010000129.1:0-4224 GCA_045618025.1 Clostridia bacterium | reverse complement strand
AGTATTTTTACAAAATCGTCTGCGTTAAGGCTGTCCAATTCCACCAAAACAGGGAAACGTCCCTGCAATTCAGGTATAAGATCACTTACCTTGCTAACGTGAAAAGCACCGCTTGCAATAAACAGAATGTAGTCGGTTTTTACATTGCCGTACTTAGTTGTAACGGTACATCCTTCAACAATAGGCAAAATGTCACGTTGAACACCTTCTCGTGAAACATCCGGTCCGTTACTGCTTGCAGTGCCGGCAATTTTATCCATTTCATCAATAAAAATTACGCCGTCATTTTCCGCACGTTTAACCGCTTCCGCCTCTACACTGTCAAGATCAATAAGTTTCTCACACTCTTCATCAGAATAAATTCTCAAAGCATCTTCCACCGTAACGGTACGTTTTTTCATTTTTTTCGGCATCATATTGCCAAAAATACTGCCGAGATTTATTTCACCACCGCCACCTGCGGCAATTTCAATAGGTTTGGGAATGTCCGCAACGGATATTTCCACAGACATCTGGTCTAACGAATGTTTTGCAATTTCCGCAGTCAAGTCTTCTTTGGTTATGTTTTCCGGAAGCAAATCTGGCTTTTTCATAAGGGCATCGGCAACACGTGCACAAGCAAGGTCATAAGCCTGTTTTTCCACTTCCTTGTAGCGTTCGTCTTTCACAAGACGAATTGCAACTTCCACAAGGTCACGAATCATACTTTCAACGTCTCTGCCGACATAGCCTACTTCGGTATATTTTGTTGCTTCCACCTTTAAGAAAGGTGCTTTTACCAGTTTTGCAAGACGGCGTGCAATTTCCGTTTTACCTACGCCCGTCGGACCCTTCATAATAATATTTTTCGGCGTTATTTCGTCCCTGTCCGCTTGTGAAAGTTTGCTACGGCGATAACGGTTGCGCAAGGCAATGGCTACTGCACGTTTTGCTTTATCCTGTCCGATAATGTAACGGTCAAGTTCGTTTACTATTTGTTTTGGAGTCATTTTTACACCTCCTCAACGGTAATGTGACCGTTGGTAAACACACATATTTCACTGGCAATTTCCAAACATTTACGAGCAATTTCACCTGCGGACAGTTCGGTATTGCGAACAAGTGCCTTGCCTGCGGAAAGTGCATAGTTTCCGCCACTGCCAATAGCACAAATATCGTCATCGGGCGCAATTACGTCTCCCGTGCCGGAAAGAATATAAATATTCTCTTTGTCGGCAACAATCATCATTGCCTCCAATTTACGCATAATGCTATCTCTACGCCAAAGTTGAGCCACTTCAATACAACTGCGAAGAAGATTTCCGCTGTATTTTTGTAACATTTCTTCAAGTTTTTCTTCCAAAGTAAAAGCGTCAGCTACCGTTCCGGCAAATCCAACTACAATTTTACCTTCGTAAATACGCCTTACTTTTACAGCATTACCCTTCAAAATAACCGTTTCACCCTGGGTAACCTGTCCGTCACCTGCAACGGCAATTTTACCGTTACGTTTTACTGCACAAATTGTCGTGCCTTTTATTGTATCTGCAAATACTTCCGCCATACAACTCTCCTCAAATGTCCTTTACTATATTTTTAATATTTTCCACAGCACGAACGGAATAAGCAATTTTTCGTTCGTGTTTATCCTTTATGTGCTGTTCAAGCGGTGGCAAAATGCCAAAGTTGGCATTCATTGGTGTGTAATCACCAAAGGGCTTGCTTATGTGGTTACACAAAGCACCGGTAATTGTTTCCTGCGGGAAAACAATATTCTTTTTACCGCTTGCAGTAAGATACGCTTGCAAACCTGCCACAAGTCCGCTTACTGCCGATTCCATATAACCTTCAACACCGGTAATCTGACCGGCAAAATAAAGTTTATTGTCCGTTTTCAAACAAAAACAAGCATCCAAAAATTGCGGTGCGTTTATGTAAGTGTTGCGATGCATCACACCGTAGCGCACAAACTCCGCATCATGCAATGCCGGAATCATAGAAAAAACTCGCTTTTGTTCACCAAACTTCAGATGTGTTTGAAATCCCACCAAGTTATACAACGTTCCTTCGGCGTTTTCCTTGCGAAGTTGTACATTGGCGTAGGGTCTTTTGCCGGTGCGTTCATCAATAAGTCCCACCGGTTTAAGCGGACCAAACCTTATAGCGTCTTCTCCACGACTTGCCATTATTTCCACCGGCATACAACCCTCAAAAACGTTGTTGTCAAAGTCGTGAACGGGTGCCGTTTCCGCCGTAACAAGTGCATTGTAGAACGCTGTATATTCTTGCTTATTCATCGGGCAATTTACATAGTCCGAGGTGCCTTTACCATACCTGTCGGCGGTAAAAGCACAAGTAAAATCAATGCTATCGGCAGTAATTATTGGTGCTACAGCATCAAAAAAGTACAAAAAGTTTTCACCGAAAACTTCACTGAAAGCGGGAATAAGCGCATCGTCTGTAAGTGGCCCTGTAGCTACAATAACAAAGTCGTAACCATCGGTTGCAAGGCTATCACACACTTCACTTACCAAATGAAAATCAGGGTATTCAAGCAACTTGGCCGTTATTGCTTGCGAAAATTTTTCACGATCTACCGCAAGCGCACCACCTGCGGGAACGCTGTTTTCTTCGGCGGTTTTTATTACAATGCTGTCAAGCAAGCGCATTTCCTGCTTAAGACAACCACTGGCTGTAGAAAGATCGTTGCTTTTGAAGGAATTTGAACAAACAACCTCGCAAAGACTATCCAAATTTTGAACAGGATTTTTCTTGCGGAATTTACCTTCAACAAGCGTAACATCCACACCTCGCTTCAACAGTTGATAACACGCCTCACATCCGGCAAATCCGCCACCGATTACTTTAGCTTTCACTCTACATCACCGCCGTCGTAATTACAAGTTTTGGAAGAACAGCAAATGTGCTTTTTGCCGTGACTTTCTTTTAAGATAAGCGCACTGTTACACTTAGGACAAAGTTTGCCCGTAGGTACATCCCACGAAACAAAATCACATTCGGGATAACCGCTACAACCGTAAAATGCCGTCCCCTTTTTGGAAAAACGTTTGTAAACGGGCTTACCGCACTTAGGGCAAAGAGCAACCTGCTCGCTTATCGGGTGGGTGTTTTTGCAAGCAGGATAATTACTGCATGCAAGATATTTACCGAATTTGCCTACACGTTCCAACATTTTTGCACCGCAAATTTCGCAAACAACGTCCGTTTCCTTAGGCGGTGTTTTTTGTTTTAACGAACGCATATTTGAACAACTCGGATAATTTGTGCAAGCAAGATACTTGCCGTATTTACCGGTTTTTATTACCATTGGCGAACCGCATTTATCGCAAACAACGTCGCTCGGTTCGTCCTGAACGTGTATTTTCCCTCCGTGCATAGCTTTGTTGACTTCCTGCGAAAGAGGTTTGTAAAAGTCGTCCACAACCTTTGTCCACTCTATGCCTTTTTCCGCAACGTCATCCAGGCGAGTTTCCATTTCGGCAGTAAAATCAATGTCAACAATTTCGCCGAAGTACTGCTCAAGATATTCCGTAACCTGAATGCCCAAATTGGTTGGTGCAAGCATTTTGCCGTCCTTTTTTACATAATCACGCTTGTAAAGCGTTGCCATAATTGTGGCGAATGTACTCGGACGACCTATTCCACGTTCTTCCATTGCCTTTATTATACTTGCCTCGGTATAACGTGCAGGCGGTTTGGTAAAGCGTTGTTCGTTGGTGAGATTTATCAAACTAACTACATCGCCTTCATTAAGTTCCGGCAATGTAACGTTTTCAGAATCGGCATCCTTGTCTTTTTTAGCCTCGTTATAAATAACGGTATAGCCGTCAAAAATAACCGATTTTCCCGTTGCTGTAAAGCCATAACCGTTACAGTCAATGGTAACGTTTACGCTGTTGTAGGTGGCTTTTTCCGCTTGACTTGCCAAAAAACGTTCATAAATCAATTTATAAAGTGAATATTGATTTTTCTGCAATTTGTCCTTAACCGATTCCGGCGTAAGTTCCAGATTTATCGGACGAATTGCTTCGTGAGCATCCTGTGCTTCCTTTTTGGTAGCATAAAAATTTGGTTTGGCCGGAACGTATTTGTCGCCGTATTTTTGTGCAATATATTTGCGTGCGGAACTTATCGCATCAGCAGAAACACGAACAGAATCCGTACGTATGTACGTTACAAGTGCAACGTGACCAATACCTGCCAAATCAATACCTTCGTAAAGCT
>JAZLJV010000128.1:0-3149 GCA_045618025.1 Clostridia bacterium | reverse complement strand
CTTTTATTGGTTCCACTACGGAAAATCCGTATGTTTCTATGACGAGAGCCATTGTTTCCCGTTGCCGTGTTTTTGAGTTTTTGCCACTTTCTCATCAAGAAATAAAGCAAGGTTTGCAAAATGCCTTGCATAGTGATATTTTGCTTAGCAGGCTTAACGTTACTGTAGATGACGATGCGCTTGACTTTATTGCGGAAACGGCCTCAGGCGACTTGCGCAGTGCTTACAATGCACTTGAACTTGCCGTTATTACCACCAATGTGGGCAAAGACGGTACCATTCACGTAGATAAACTTACCGCTTCGCAATCTATGCAAAAAAAGGCGCTTTCCGTTGACGAAGGTATGTATTACGATATGATCAGTGCCTTTATAAAATCTATGCGCGGTAGCGATGCAAATGCGGCTATGTTTTGGTTTGCACGTCTTATTGAGGCCGGCACAGACCCGTTATTGCTTGCAAGGCGCATTGTTATTCACGCTGCGGAAGACGTTGGCCTTGCCGACCCGAATGCGTTGGTGGTGGCTACAAGTGCGCTTACGGCTTTTCAAAACTTGGGATTGCCTGAAGGGCGCATACCGCTAAGCGAGGCTATTTTGTATATTTGCAACTGTCCAAAAAGCAACAGCGTTGTTACCGCTTTGGAACAGGCAACGGAGTGTGCGGTAAGCAACCCTTCCGCACGGGTGCCTGCGTACCTTATGGACCAAAACTTCTCCCGTGGCACGGAAGAAATTGACCACACTCCGTACAAATATCCGCACAACTACGGTGGTTGGGTACAGCAAACCTACCTGCCAAAAGGTTTGGAAGACCAAGTGTTTTACACACCAAGCGGTAACGGAGAGGACACCGGTTGCCGTCAAAATAAAAAACCGACGGAAAAATAAACTCAACTGCGGTAAAAGCAAAAAACGTAAAGGAGGACAAGCAACACATGAAAAGTACACCCTTTGTTGATGACCTACTTGCCACCCTTTCGCCTTTTGGTGCTATGGCTAAATTTATGATGGGCGGTTACTGTTTGTACTGTGAAGGCGTTTTGGTGGGGCTTGTGTGTGCCGATGTACTGTACCTTAAACAATTTGACGAAAACAAAAATTATCTTGCACGTTGCAGTATGCAACCGCCTTACGAACACGCCAGACCGCACTTTGTAGTAAGCACCGACGACGAAGAATTTTTGTTCGGTGCAATTGCTCTTACCGTTTAGGGCGCAAAAAACGCAAAAAAAATAAAATCTTTGATGGTATCAAACAAGGAATAAAAATGATAAAACTTACTAATGTTTCAAAAAAATATGCAAAGTCTACGGAACTTGCGGTAGATAACCTCTCTTTGGAGGTAAAAGGCGGAGAAATTTTCGGTTTTTTGGGACCGAACGGCGCAGGGAAATCCACAACAATAAAAATGCTTACCGGCATTTTGGCGCCTACCGAAGGCACAGTGGAAATAAACGGTGTTGATATTGCACAAACTCCGCTACAAGCCAAAATGCAGATTGGCTTTGTGCCTGATAACCACGAAACTTACGAAACTTTGAAAGGTATAGAATTCTTGAATTTTATAGGAACTATGTACGGTGTGGAAGAAACGGTTTTGCAACAGCGCATACAAAAATACGCCGAAACCTTTTCTCTTGCCGATAGTCTTGGCAACAGTATATCTTCGTACTCTCACGGGATGAAGCAAAAACTTATGATAATTTCCGCCCTTATCCACAACCCTAAAGTCTGGATTCTGGACGAACCGCTTACCGGCCTTGACCCGCAAAGCGCTTACGAACTGAAAACGCTTATGCGCAAGTACGCCGACGAAGGCAACACGGTGTTTTTCAGCTCTCACGTTATAGACGTGGTGGAAAAGGTATGCGACCGCATAGCAATAATAAATCACGGCAAACTTATTGCCGTTGACACTTTGGAAAATATCCGCCAAAGCAAAGAAAGTTCGCTGGAAGAATTGTTCTTGCAACTTACGGAGGCTAACGGCTGATGAAACGTTTTTGGACACTTTTCAAAACGCAGTTTGTTCAGCAATACCGTCGCAGGCCAAACGGCAAACAAAAGAAAATCGGCAAAATAGTACTTTACATTGCTTTGGCATTGTGCTTTTTGCCTATTCTCGCCTTTGTTGCGCTTATTTCCTATTCGCTGGGCGAAGTAGTTGTGTCGTCAGGTGGCGACGTTACCACTGCACTTGCATTTTTGATGCTCGGCGGTCAGGGCGTAGTGATGTTTTTCGGAATTTCAAACGTTATTTCCAGCGTTTTCAGTTGCAAAGATGCTGAAAACCTGTTGTATTTGCCGGTCAAGCCTTCTGCCGTGTTTCTCAGCAAAATGCTTGTTCTTTACGTTGATGAACTGCTCACGTCGTTTTTGGCGGTAGCATTTTTGATGCTTCCTTTCGGCATAGGGGCAAACCTCGGTGCAAGTTTTTATCTTTTGCTTTTGCCTGCGTTGCTACTGTTGCCGTGCTTGCCAATGCTTCTCGGTACGCTTGTTGCAATGCCGGTTTCGGCGCTTATTGCCCGTATCGGCAGTAACGGCACACTCAGAACGGTGCTTCGTATGTTGCTGTTTGTGGCGTTTATGGCGGTATATTTGCTGTTTACATACAACCTCGGTTACACAACAGGTTCCTCGGACGATATGCCTATAGCCGACCTTGCGGAAATGGTAAACGGCTGGATGATAAATATGCAGGGCAGTTTGCGGTGGGTTCATCCGGACTTTGCTTTGGCCTGTGCAATGTCGGCGCAAAATGTGTTTGCAAATATTTTATTTGTCTTGGCGGAAAACGCCGTTTTGGTTGCAACAGTGCTATTGCTTTGCAAAGCCTTTTACGGCAAAATGCTTTCCCGTTCGCTGGAGGGCGCAGGCACTTCCAAAAAGGCAACGAACTACCAAATAAAACAAAAAGGCGTGCTTCGCCAACTGATATTTACCGACTTAAAACGCACTTTGCGTGATAATCAACTTGGTTTTCAGGCATTTGCGGGAGTGTTGGTTATTCCTATAGTAATTTTGATTCTCGGCTTTAACATAAGTGCCGAGCCTACAACGGATGTGCGCCTGTACAACCTTATTGCACCGGTAGGTGTGTTGGCATATCTTGTAATTTTGTGCGCACCTACAAACACACTGGGC
>JAZLJV010000127.1:0-6011 GCA_045618025.1 Clostridia bacterium | reverse complement strand
CATGAACATTGCTCTCTTTGCGCCCTCAAGATCGGTGGAGGAAACAAATACCTTGCCGTCTTCTTCAACGTCGATCTTGCAGTTGCATTCTGCACAAATCTTCTGAATAACCTTTCCGCCCGGACCGATGATCTCTCTGATCTTGTCCACGTCGATTGTGGTGGTGAGCATCTTGGGAGCGTACTTGGAAAGCTCTGCTCTCGGTTCGGGGATAGCCTTGAGCATGATTTCATCGAGAATATATATTCTTGCCTTGCGTGTCTTTTCAAATGCGTCGGCAATAATTTCCTTTGTAAGACCGTTTATCTTGAGATCCATCTGAATGGCGGTGATGCCCTTGTGAGTACCGGCAACCTTGAAGTCCATATCGCCGAAGAAGTCCTCAACGCCCTGAATATCGACCATGGTCATCCAGCGATCACCCTCGGTGATAAGACCGCAGGAGATACCGGCAACAGGAGCCTTGATGGGAACGCCCGCATCCATGAGGGCAAGGGTTGAGCCGCAGATAGAACCTTGAGAGGTCGAGCCGTTGGAGGAAAGAACCTCGGAAACCAGTCTGAGGGTGTAGGGAAATTCATCGAGAGAGGGGATTACCGGAACAAGAGCTCTTTCGGCGAGTGCGCCGTGACCTATTTCACGTCTGCCCGGACTACGAAGCGGTTTTGCTTCACCGGTAGAATAACCCGGCATGTTGTATTGGTGCATATAACGCTTGTATGTGTCACCTTCATCAAGATTTTCCAATTTCTGAACTTCACTTATAGTGCCAAGAGTGCAGGTAGTAATAACCTGAGTCATACCACGTGTAAATACACCGCTTCCGTGAACTCTCGGCAAAATGCCTGCTTCACACCAAATAGGGCGAATTTCCGTTGTTGTTCTGCCGTCAGGACGAATACCTTCGTTCAAAATACGTGCACGAACTTTTTCCTTCGTCATTTTATACAAAATGTCGCCGATGGAATCAACAACCTCCGGATTGGTTTCCGCAAAATGTTCGGTAACCTTAAGTTCAACTTGGTTTTGGTTTGCTTCACGTTCGGCACGGTCAAAAGTTTTGAGTGCTTCTGTAAGCATTGCATCGGCATAAGGGCGAACAATTGCTTCGTGTTCTTCCGGAATTGTATGCAATGCAATTTCCTTCTTTGGTGCACCTACTTCCTTTTGAATAAACTCAATAAACTCACATTGTTCCTTAATTGCTTCGTGACCAAACAAAATTGCATCCAACATTTCCTTTTCGCTGATTTCGTTTGCGCCTGCTTCCACCATCATAATGGCGTCTTTTGTGCCGGCAAGATTAAGGTTCAAACGGCTTCTTTCCTTTTGTTCAGCCGTTGGGTTAATAACGTATTGTCCGTCAACATAGCCCACAACAACACTACCTGTCGGGCCGGCAAACGGAATATCGGAAATTGTAAGCGCAATGGAACTGCCCATCATAGCGTAAACTTCCGGTTGAATATCCGGTTCTACAGACATTGCCGTTGCAATAACGGAAACATCGTTGTAAAAACCTTTTGGGAACAACGGTCTTATTGGTCTGTCAATAAGACGAGAAGTCAAAATTGCCTTATCGCTTGCACGACCTTCTCTCTTTTTGAAACCGCCCGGTATTTTGCCGATAGCGTACATTTTTTCTTCAAAATCAACACCCAAAGGGAAGAAATCAATTCCGTCTCTCGGTGCATCGGCAAGCGTAACGTTTGTCATAACAACCGTATCACCGCACTTTACCATGCATGAACCGTTTGCCTGTTCCGCATACTTGCCTACTTCTACTTCAACAGTTCTACCACCGATTTCCGTTTGAAAAATGTGGTACTCTCTGTTTCCTATTTTTCCGTCAATTTTTTTGAATTTTTCCATATTATTATCCATTCTCCTCCTGTCCTTTCTACCATAAAAAAAGGAGAAAGGGTGCAATTCAATACCCTTGCTCCTTTATTTTTTAACTTACTTACGAAGACCAAGTTCAGCAATGATACTTCTGTACTTTTCAATATCGGTATTCTTAAGATAATCAAGAAGACCTTTTCTGTGACCTACCATCTTGAGCAAACCACGTCTTGAGTGGTGATCGTTCTGGTGGGTTTTGAGGTGTTCGGTAAGTTGATTGATACGTTCCGTCAAAAGTGCAATTTGTACTTCAGGTGAACCGGTATCTCCTTCTTTTCTGCCAAACTTAGCAATAATTTCTTGTTTTTCCATTGTTTTTTCTCCTTTTTTATATTTGCCGTAAACCAAGTGTAAAGTCGGAGTCGTCTAAACGCCGGGTAAACGGTAGTAAACATAATGTAAATGTGTTATTATTCAGCGGTTTCTTCAGTCGGTTGTTCTTCTGCAGGTTCTTCCTTTGCAGTAGCTTGCGGTTGAGGAAGAAGTGCCTTTCTGGAAAGGGTAATACGCTTTTGTTCGGCATCAAATTCCATAACCTGAACTTCAATTTCCTCGCCGATTGTCAAAGCCTTGTTAATATCGTCAAGCCATTCCCAACTAACGTTGGAAACGTGAAGCAAACCGTCAATGTGCTTGTCAAGTTCAATAAATGCACCGTAAGGCAAAATGCGTGCAACCTTGCCTTTTACAACTGCGCCAACAGGGAACTTTTCCGCTGCAACTTCCCAAGGTTGCGGTTGAAGTTGTTTGTAACCAAGGGAAACACGGTTCTTTTCTCTATCAAGTGCCAAAACTACAAATTCGTAAGTTTTACCGATTTCCAAAACTTCTTCAGGCTTACCGACGCGTTCCCAAGCAAGATCACTACTGTGAGCAAGGCAGTCAAAACCACGCACGTCAACAAACGCACCGAAAGGTGCAAAACGCAGAACTTTACCTTCTACAATTTCATCTACTTCAATATTGTTCCAGAATTCATCTTCCTTTGCTTTCTTCTCAGCAAGAAGTATTGCCTTCTGACTGGCAAAAATTACATGTTTGGCATCGTCAACTTTTTCAGCCGAACTAACTAAACGAAGTGTTTTGCCAACATATTGTTCCAAATCTTTTACAAAACCGATTCTGATTTGTGAAGCGTGAACAACAACGGTATAGCTACCAAGTTTGCCGGTAATGCAATCCTTGCTGACACGTTTCATAACACAGCTGAACTCGTTGCCTTCCTTTATTCCGCCAACAAGCTCGTCATCTTTATATCTCTCGTCAATTACCTTTTTGGAAAGTACGATAGGACCGGTGGATATTACCGAACAACTAAGCGTATCGCCTTCCTTAAGTGAATTTTTAAACTCTTCGCAATTTTCAAGAGCCAACTCTTCGTTAGGAATAAGCACTTCTTGCTTCCAGCTTGACAATCTTACCATAACGCCTTCCTGCGTTTTGGCAACAACTCTGCAGTTAACTCTTTGGCCAACTCTGTAGCCACCGTCTTTCATGCTGGAAACTGCCTTGGCAAACATTTCGCCGTTCTTATCCATCACACTTTCATCTACCGTTTCAACAGAAACGGTTTCTTTTGCATCAATAACCATTCTTTCCAAAACCCCCTTCATCAACTCCTTCGGAGTAGATGCGCCTGCAATTAAACAAATTTTTTTATTTTTTGAAAAATCAATCTTACACCCGTCCATTCCGTCGGTCAATACTGCTTTGCAGTAGTTCTCGGCAATTTGTAGCAATTTTACAGTGTTAGAACTGTTTTTGTCACCGACAACCACCGCAAAATCGCATTTTGGCGCAATCTTTCGGATATAATCTTGTCTTTCTACTGTAGTATAACAAATTGTGTTAAATATTTCAAGCGTTTTAACGCCGTCTGTTAAAATATTTTGTAAAGTTTTTTCAAAAAATGACGCATTAAAGGTGGTTTGAAACAAAATTAACACCTTTTCGGCATTTTTGACGGTAATTGGGGCGGTTCCGTCAGTTATTATTGCGGAATTATCGCACCAACCGTTTATTCCCTTTACTTCGGGATGGTCGGCATTGCCCGCAATAACAATCTGATAGCCGTTCAAATAGTATTCTCTGGCTTTTTGCTGAATTTTTTTTACGGACGGACAGGTTGCATCAACTATTTTTATTCCACGCCTTTGCGCCTCGTTATAAACACTTTCACCCACGCCGTGCGCCCGTATAAGCATTGTGGCTCCGTCCGGCACAAGGCTGATGTCTTCCACAAAAATAACGCCATGTTTTTCAAGTTTGTCAATTACTTTTGCATTATGCACAAGTTTACCGAGACAGTACGAGTGTGCGGGCAAATTTTCCGCAAGTTTTACAGCATTGCTTACACCACTGCAAAATCCGTAATTTTTTGGTATGTAAACAATCATTTATTGCTTTCACCGTCCGTTTTGCAATTGGTACACGCAGTATGTTCGTTTTGAGATGCCAACGTTTTGGCAAGTGTGCGTTGACGTTGATTGTAAGCAATAATTTTTTTAGTTTCTTTTGCCGTGCGTTTTCTGCGTTTCACGCCTTTTTCTTGCAGTTGTCCGTCAAGCCACAAACGCAACTCTTCAACGCTGTTTCTGACAATTTCCGTTGCCTGCAAAAGCACATCTTTGGTAATAGGCTGGTCGTAAAACTGTTCCAAGGTAAACTCTTTACCCACTACTATGTAATTTTTGCGGAATATTCGTGATTTTTCCCAAATGTAGTACGGCACAATAGGTGCATGTGTTTTTAGGGCATAAAAAGCAACTCCGGTGTGAAAATCCTGCAGGCAATCAACATTTGGGTTACGAGTGCCCTCCGGGAACAAAAACAGAGGTTTATCACTGTTAAGTGTTTGTAGCACCTTGCGTGAGGCGTTCAGATCCACTTCGCCACGGCGAACAGGTATACCGTCAAGACCGTTAAAAACCCAACGCAAAAAATTGCTTTTGCCGAGCTCTGCCTTGTAAACAAAAGGCACAACCTGCTTCAGACATACCACATACATAATCATATCAAAACCGGAAAGGTGATTGGATATGAGCAGTGTTTTTTTGTTTTCTACGTTTCTATTGCCAAAAACTTTGGCAGGGTACAGCAGTCTGAACAGCGGTTTTAGCGTATTTACTGCACCTTTTACAAACCAATTCATATATGCTCCGATTACAAATCCGTGCGAAGGCAACTTGCTTCGCCAAGATAACAGTGTTTAACTGCAGTTTTGTCCGTTGCGACAAAAACAGCAACTCTCAAACATTTTTTCAAACTGCCTGCAACATGCATTTCCTGTGCACAGTTAAAACAGGCGTTCGGCAACAAGTCTTCCCGTACGGCTTTTGCCGGGTACACAGCATTCAAATCAGCCGTAGCGGTAAAAAATACATACAAAACATCATTTGCGGAAAGATTGTTGCGTACCATTATTTCCTGCACAAGTTGCAAAGATGCGTTGCTTATGCTTTCCGCTGTGTTTTCCGCACAAATTGCACCACGAATTACCTTCATAACAGTCACTCCTTGCTTGCGCTTGTGCCGGCAACAAAACCGGTAGAAAACGCAATTTGAATATTAAACCCGCCGGTAAAGGCATCTACATCCAAAACTTCTCCGACAAAATATAAACCTTTTACCAACTTACTTTCCATAGTGGCAGGAGAAACTTCCGTTACATCAACACCGCCACTTGTCACAATTCCTTCGTTTATGTCGCCAAGACCAACATAGTTAAAACAAAGATGTTTCAAAACATAGCAAAGCTTTTTGCGTTCTTCTGCCGTAACGGAATTGACCTTTTTATACGGTAAAATACCGCTTTGTGCCACCACCGTTTTGCAAAGTCTTTCCGGCAGTAAAGCATCAAGAGAGTTTTCAAAATTTTTGTTAAGTCTTTCGGAAAAATCACGCAAAACTCTTTCGTTAAGTTTTTCCTCCGAAAGTGCCGGTTTAAGGTCAATAGTAACATTAAATTTGCCACTGAGTCGGTTTATTCTGCTTGAAAGAGTAAGTACTGCAGGCCCACTTATGCCGTCATCGGTAAAAAGCATTTCGCCAAACTCGCTTGCCACCGTTTTGCCCGTTTGGTCCACAAGAGATACCGTAACGTTTTTAAG
>JAZLJV010000126.1:0-6519 GCA_045618025.1 Clostridia bacterium | reverse complement strand
GCCGGTTCCGGTGGTTATCCTTACATTAGTTTTAACCCTGCAAATGTTACCATTACAGATAGCGAATTACACGGATATTGTGCTATGTATTTCAAAGGAATTAATAGTTCAGCCGGTTCAAGAGGATCCGTTATTACGGCTACAAATTGTAATTTTGATGCCCCTAATACATCCAAAGATGATGACGGATGGAATGATTTCGGAACCTTTGTATTTGAAGATGATGGTATTACTTTGTCTTTAGATTCTTGTAAAATTAATGCAAGAGAAAATTCTACAGCTAAACAATATGCTTTTAGTTTAGCAGGTGATAATGGGAATGTAACTGTTAGAAAACAAGAAGTAATATCTATTAATGTGATGGGGAATTCTACTGAAATCGGAAAATTAATTAAAATTGGTACTGGCTGGGAATCTGACAAATACTCATTCAAAATCAGTGGAGGAAAGTATTATGAGGATCCAAGCGAGTATTTGAAGGATGGATTTACAGCTAACGAAAAGGGTGGACTTTGGGAAGTTGTTTCCAAATAATTGTTCCTGTGAACTGTTAAAGTAGTCTATAAATCCATTAGTACGAACTACTTCTTTGTAGAAAAAATTTAACAAAGTCAAACAAACAGGGCGACCGAAAAGGTCGCCCTGTGTTTTATTTTTATATGCCTAACAAGGATAATTCTACCAAACGTTGTACAATTTATCATTCATCATTTGCCGGCGCACAAACTATTCTTGTTGCAGTTTGGCGGTTTGGTCGGCAATGCGCAAAGCCTCTACCATTTCGCCTATGTCGCCATTCATAAAGTTTTCTATAGAGTAAATGGTAAGGCCAATGCGGTGGTCGGTTACACGGCCTTGCGGAAAGTTGTATGTGCGGATGCGTTCACTACGGTCACCCGTGCCCACTTGGCTTTTGCGTGTGGCGGCGTACTCGGCATTTGCCTGAGTTTGGTAGTAGTCGTAAAGTTTGCTTTTTAGCATATTCATAGCGTATTCACGGTTTTGAATTTGGCTACGTTGCGTTTGGCAAGCGGCAATTATGCCGGTTGGGATGTGGGTGATGCGGATGGCACTTTCAGTTTTGTTAACGTGTTGACCGCCCGCACCGCTGGAGCGGTAGGTATCTATTTTAAGGTCCTTTTCCAGTATTTCAATATCCACATCGGGAGCTTCCGGCAAAACGGCAACGGTAATGGTGCTGGTGTGTATGCGCCCCTGGCTTTCGGTATCGGGCACACGTTGCACACGGTGCACACCGCTTTCAAACTTAAACTTGCTGTAAGCGCCGTCACCAACCACCATAAACGAGCCTTCTTTTAGCCCGCCGAGTTCGTTTTCGTTAATATCGTTTTCTTCAATTTTCCAACGGTTTTTTTCCGCAAACATGTAGTACATACGGCGAATTTCGTTAGCGAACAACGCTGCTTCTTCACCGCCTGCGCCCGCACGAATTTCAACAATAACGTTTTTGTCGTCGTTAGGGTCTTTTGGCAACAGCAACACTTTTAGTTGGTCGGCAAGTTCTTCCTTTTTGCGTTTGCCGTCGGCAATTTCTTCATGCAGAAGTTCCAACATTTCCTTATCTGTTTCCACTTCGGCAAGTTCAAGAGCATCGGCAAGTTGTTTTTCGTTTTTGCGGTAGTTGTTGTAGCAATCTACAATTGGGGTAAGTGGGGCGTGTTCCTTAACCAACTTTTTCCAACTGTTGTTATCTGCAATAATCTCCGGTTTGGAAATTTCTTCCGTTAAAAAGTCGTAGCGTTTTACTATGTTTTCAATTTTGTCAAACATTTTTCTTGGTGTCCTTCAATCAGTTTAGTTTTGCAATAACAATTCTGTCGTTTTGAGAATAATCCTTTTGCACTTGCACGTTGTAGCCGTTTTGTTGTAACAGTTCGGCAACGGTTTTGCCTTGGTTGTAGCCAATTTCCAGCACCAGTGCACCGTTTTGGTTAAGATATTTTGCACTTTGTTGTGCTAAAATGCGGTAAAACGTTAAACCGTCTTCACCGCCGTCCAATGCAAGATGCGGTTCGTAATTTTTAACTTTCTCATCAAGAGTATCAATAACGGCGGTTTCAATGTAAGGCGGATTGCACACAATAACGTCAAACGTACCGTTAATGTCGGTAAACATATCGCTTACAATGCATTTTACCTTTGCTTTTAGCGTTTTGGCGTTTTGTTTTGCCGTTTTAACGGCCTTTTCGCTTACGTCCGTCAGTGTTACCGTGGCGTTTGTTTCCTTGGCAACGGTAATGCCTATTGCCCCGCTACCGCAACACAAATCCAGCACGTTGCTGTTTTTGTCGCAAAGTTTTACCACTTGTTCGGCAACAAGTTCCGTTTCAGGTCGTGGAATAAGCACGTCACGGTTTACCGCAAACGTTCTGCCGTAAAACTCCTGATTGCCCAATACGTACTGCAAAGGTTCGCCGTTTTTTACTTTACCAAGGTAGTTTTCTATGCGGTTTTGCGTGCCGAACTTAACAGCAAGGTCGCTTTTTAGTTTGTCACGTTTAACGTTCAGCGCTGTGCAACAAATCCAGTCAAAGTCGCTTTCGTCAACACCGTCAAGAGCGCCTTTTTGTTGCAATGCCGTTTTGAACTCACCAAAAGGCACTGCGGTAGGGAAGTGTTCTTCCGGCAAACTTTGGTCGGCATCCATTGCAAGCACCTTGTTGAATGAGCAAATGGCAACTTCTATCATGCTGTCATCCGGCTCACGTGTGGTAAGCCGTTGAATTGCCTTTCCCAACCACTTTAGCGGTGCAAACAAAAAGAAATTTGTTTTGGCCAATAACATAAGTACTTCGTAACTCAGCCCTGCGGTAAGTGGAAGCATTGCCAATTTTATAAGTACACGTACCCACGTTTTTTCAATAGCATCAAAGCCGTTTGCGTAACAAATTGCATCTACCCCTGCCATAAGCAATACAGAAAGCAGTACGACGTGTACAATAAAACTTGTTCCGCAACGGTCGTGGTAGCGACTGCATTTTTTAACATTTTCCGCCGTCAAAGGTATCTCCGCTTCAAAGCAGGCAATAGTCTTGTGTTCCGCTCCGTGGTACATAAACACACGGCGGATATCTTCCATAAGGGTAATGGCAAGCATATATCCCACAAGCACAAGCAGTTTTATGCCACCTTCAATAAGGGAGCGTGCCCAACGCACATTGCTTACGTTTGCCAATTGCATAATCCAATCGGCAAGTTTGGTAGGCAACAAAATAAACAAAGCTCCGGCAAGTGCAATACCCAGCACAACGGAAAACAGCATTGTTGCCCCCATACCTTCGTCATCAAGCTCATCTTCGGCAAAAACCTCGGCACTTTTGCTGATGGTTTTCATACCGCTTACGAGGGAAACGACAAGGTTTATTACGCCACGCAAAAACGGTACTTTTCTGTACCAAGGCTTTTTGCCTAATCTACTTGTTTCTACACGAATATTGCCGTTTTCATCACGTACCGAAAGCGCCATACTGCTTTCGCCACGCATCATAACGCCTTCCAAAACGGCCTGTCCGCCAATTTTAGTTTTCATTTTTACTCCTTGTGCAAAGCACAAAACAATTACTATGCTTGTATTTTAACAAAAAAAGACGTTTTACACAACTGTTTGACGACTTTTGGAAAACAATGTTTAGGCAAATAAAAGAACGGACCCGTTTTTAGGCCGTTCTTGATGTTTGTACAAATATTTTGTATGGTAATTTGCCGAAATTATTACCGCAAAAGACCGGTTTGACAATTTGTCGTTACAAATGTTTGTTAAATGCCTATAAAGTGTGAAACCAACGTCCACACGCCAAGACAGATAAGAATTATTCCACCTATAACGCCGGAGACTTCGTACTTGCCGTCAAAAAGTTTTTCAAACCAACGGCCAAATCGCACGCCGATAAGAGAAATAACAAATGTACAACATAAAATAATAAATGCATGTAGCCAAATGGTGCTTGTGGTGCTAACGGCAACACCCTGTGCATTTTTGTTGTGAAAAGCCACCCCCGTGGCAAGTGCATCTATTGATGTTGCCACACCCATAACAAGCACTTCCTTAAGGCTGAAGAGTTTTTGTTGTTTTTCTTCTGCGGGCTTTTTCATTTCAATAATTGCTCCGACAAGCATATCTATACCTATGTACAAAAGCAGTGCAAATGCTACAAAACACACAACGTTGCTAATCACGTTGCCGGCACGTTCTCCGGCGGTTTCTCCCACAAGTGAAGTTATTCCCTGCACAGCCCAAAAGCCTGCAAGTGGCATAATTGCCTGCATAACGCCAAAGTCGCCTGCAACAATCAAACGCTTTTTTCGGTCAAGGTCTTTGTAGATAAGTCCATCGGTTACGGCAACGGCAAATGCATCCATAGACAGTGCAATGCCAAACAGCACAATTTGCAGTAGTATTTCAAAAGTCATTTTTTATACTCCGTAAAACAGCCATATGTAAATATATGACGGAACAATAGCCGCTAATGTAAACGGAATGCCTATTTTGAAGAAATCTTTGTTGGTAACGGTGTAACCTTCTTTGCGAAGCAACCCTATACCGGTAATGTTTGCCGAGGCACCGACAGGTGTAATGTTTCCGCCAAGTGTGGCACCGCTAAGCAAACCAAAGTACAGTACCGTAGGGCTAACGCCCAAACCGCTTGCCAAGCTGGCAACAACCGGCAACATTGTTGCAACATACGGAATGTTATCTACAAATGCGGAAATAATCACGCTTCCCCAAACGATAAGTGAATATACGGCGAACACGTTCCCTCCGCCTATTTTTTTAAACAGCGATGCAATTGCACTTATTACGCCGTGGTCTTTTATGCCACCAATAACAATAAATAAGCCTGCAAGAAGCAAAACCGTCTCCAAATCTATAGATTTAAGGGCACTTACTGCTCCATCCCACGTTTTTGTTTTTAGTTTGGTGTAAACCAGCCCGACAATAAACATTGTCAGGCAAATAATGCCGTTTATGTGGTTTACAACAACGTTTACAAGCTTTCCGCCGTTTTCAATTGCACCGGTAATGCCCGGCAAGTTAAGCACAACGGAAGCCAAAATAAGCAGTGCAATTACACCAAGTAGCAAAATGCCCGGCACGTAGTCTTTTACCTGTGTGCGTTCGCAAATTTCAATTTTGCCTTTTTCCTTGCGGAAAATAAAAAGTAAAATAGTTGCGGAAAGCAGTGCGCCTATTTCTACGGCAAAAAAGATACTCGGTTTGCCTTGGTACCAAAAAAAGTCTGTAAAGCTCATGTTTGCCGCCCCGCCAAGCATAATGGCTGTGGTGTCGCCAACAAGTGTTGCCGCACCCTGCAAGTTGGATGATACCGCAATGGCAATTATCATCCCAACGGGGTTCACGTTTGCTTTTTTTGCAATGGCAAGGGCAATAGGCGCCACCATCAGCACCGTTGCAACGTTATCTACAAATGCGGAAATTATTCCGGAAAACAGCGCCAATACGACTATTGCCATTTTTACATTGCTAACCTTTTCCACAAGTACATCCGCCAAAAAAGCCGGCAACTGCGAATCTATTACCAACGACACCAACCCCATTGTGCCCACAATCATCATAAGCACGTTGTAGTCAACGGTATCGGTAAGCAATTTGCCAAATGTCGTTTGCTTGGTAATAAACCCCATACCAATAAATGCAATGGCGGATATCCACACAACTGCAACACGGTGTTTTGGTAAAATAAGCATCATAGCGTAAGTTATGGCAAAAAGACCAAGCGCTATCCACGTTGTTGTTTCCATTTTGTTCTCCTTTGTAAGCACTAAAAAAGGCTTACGCCAACAAATTTCGGCATAAGTCTCGTTCATTAATGTCCAACCTAGCGCAAATGCGCTGTGATACAGGCAGACAACTACGCCCAGCGTAGCGTACTACTCCCTTACGTTGTTACAAGTATACCACACATTTTGCAAAATTACAAGCAAATTAAAAAACAACTCGCCAAACTTAAGACGGTTGATTGGTCAATAGACAAACAGTTGCGTTGTCAGTTGCTTTTTTAAATAAATTAGTCTTGTAATCAGAATTGTAAAATATGTCAGTAAAACTACAGCACTAAAACAAAAAGCCTAAAACAAACGTGTGTTCGTTTTAGACTTGTAATGGCAAGAGCGACCGAAAAAGATGCCCATCATTTTTGCTCGACAAACCGGGATTTATCTGTGTTTATACATTACGATTTCTGGGTCAGCACCATTACACCCATACTCACACACAAGAATAAAATCTTCATTTGCAACAACACCATAGCAACGCTCTGAGTTTGTTCTTTCAATCTGATTTCCCAGATATACATCTTTATCATTCAGGAACTTTACTGCCGTTCCGTTTGACAATGTGTATTCCAGATTCACATAGGCTCCATTCAGCAAAAACAGTTCGCTTATTGTCAGTTCTTCAACGCATAGGGCATTTATCTCGTCAATCAGGCTATTTTTCAGCGCAGCGAAGTTCTTGTTTCTTTCTGCAATACAGCTTCC
>JAZLJV010000125.1:0-2674 GCA_045618025.1 Clostridia bacterium | reverse complement strand
TAATTTACGACAAAAACAACATAACCATAGAAGGCGATACAAACCTTGCCTTTACGGAAAATGTTTCTGCACGTTTTAAGGCTTGCGGTTGGGATACGTTTGAAGTTTCCGACGGCAACAACACCGACGAAATTACCGTGGCTTTGGCATGTGCAAAAAAATCTCCGCATCCGGCTCTTGTTGTTGTAAACACCAAAATAGGCTACGGTAGCGTTTTGGAAGGTTCGGCAAAAATACACGGTACACCGCTCGGTGAAGAAAATACCCGACTTTTGCGTGAAAAACTTTGTTACAACGATGAGCCTTTTACCGTAAATGCACAAGTTTTGCAACACGTATCGCAAAAAATAGAACAAGGCAAGCAAGACGAACAAAAATGGAACGGTTTGTTTGAACAATATAAAAAGGCATACTCAACACTGGCAGATCAGTTTTCCGCTTGGCAAAGTGGCAACTTTGACGGCGTAGAAAAACAACTTGCCGAAGTAGTTTTTGATGAAAACGAAGCAACGAGAATAAGCGGTTTCAAATGCATAAATGCTGTCAGTCGTGCCATTCCGTCGCTTTTCGGCGGTAGTGCCGACCTTGCACCTTCCAACAAAACCAATATGACGGAACGTGAAGATTTTTCCGCACAAAATGCAAGCGGAAGCAACGTTCATTTTGGCATTCGTGAGTTTGCAATGGGCGCAATTTGCAACGGAATTGCCACTCACGGTGGCGTTTTGCCGTATTGCTCAACGTTTTTTGTGTTCAGCGACTACGTAAAAAGCGCAATGCGTATGAGTGCCCTTATGAATTTGCCTGTAACCTACATTTTAACACATGACAGCATTGGCGTGGGAGAGGACGGCCCAACGCACCAACCTGTAGAACAACTTGCAATGCTTCGTGCAACGCCAAACCTTACCGTTTTTCGCCCTGCCGACGGCAACGAAACGGCTGAAAGTTACCGCTACGCTTTTACCGGCGGAAAGCCTTGTGCTATTGTGCTTTCCCGTCAAAATCTTCCGCAGTTGCATTATGACGGCAAAAATACAAATAAAGGCGGTTATGTTTTGTGCGACTGTAACGGCATGCCGGATGTTATTTTGATTGCCACCGGTAGTGAAGTAAACTTGTGCGTGCAGGCAAAAGCAATTCTGGAATCCAAAAATGTAAGAACCCGTGTGGTTTCTATGCCATGCACCGGAATATTTGAAAGTCAGTCGGAAGAATACAAACAAAGCGTTTTGCCGTGCGACGTGCGCCGTCGTGTGTGCGTTGAAGCAGGCAACGGCGACTTTTGGTACAAATATGCCGGTTTGGACGGCAAAGTTATTGCTATGCAAAGTTTTGGCGCATCAGCACCGTACGGCAAGCTGTTTGAACACTTTGGTTTTACAGTGGATAACGTTGTTTGCACAGCACTTTCTCTTGTAAAATAGCTACGCTTGCTACTTGCATCAACTAAGTAAGCTTGAGGCATCTTCATCAGCCACAACTATAACATTTTTGTGTAGTTGCAATGCGCTTGCGGGCACTTGTTCACAGCAGTTGCCCGTAATCATATCTTTTACCGCTTGCGCCTTGTTTTTACCACAAGCAAGCAGTAACACGGTTTCAGCCTTCAAAATATCCGCAATGCCCATGGTAATAGCATACCTCGGCATTGCGTTTTTGTTTTCAAAAAAGCGTGAATTTGCCTGCAAAGTACTTTGACTGAGCGATACAACGTGTGTACGACTGTCAAACGGAGTGTTTGGTTCGTTAAAGCCCAGATGACCGTTTTCACCAATGCCAAGCACCTGCAAATTTATTTTGTTACGGTCAAGTATTTTGTTGTAGCGGTGGCACTCTCTTTGGCAAAAAATTACACTTCCTCGTGGTACGTGTGTGTTTTTTGGCGCAATATTTACCTTGCCAAACAAGTTTTCCCACATAAAATAGTTGTAACTGTGTTTGTTGTACTTGCTTAGACCAAGGTATTCGTCTAAGTTAACGGTGGTAATATTTTCAAAGCTGACTTTGTTGTTTTTATAGGCGTCAACCAGATATTTGTACATTCCTATAGGTGTTGAACCGGTAGGCAAACCAAGCACTCCGTTTGGATTTCCGCAAATAAACGAGCATACAATTTCGCCGGCTTTTCGGCTGAGTTCACTGTAGTTTTTTGTAACTATAAGTTGCATTTTGTACCTTCTGTTTGTTTTTACATATTTTACGGGTGCACCAATAATATTATGCATTAAAAAACGACACAAAACGGCAGTGTAAAACGTTAATGCCGTACAACACCAACCAACCGGTTTATTTGTTGATCTTTTGCCGTAAGCACCCCTTAAATGGGCGTTTTTTTCAATTATTTTACATTTTTCGGTATTACATTTTGTTGACATTATCTTTTAGGCGGAATATAATAGTTAAGTGTTTAATCGTTAAGCACTTAACTTTTATCAAGGAGGTTACAACAATGGCAAACTACACGTTGCTTAATGATAAGTTGCGTTTAATTTCGTTGCTTCGCAAGGCGGAAGTACGTGCCAAATCAGGTTTTCAATGCGGACAGTTTCCCATTATTGATTTTGTAATGCAACACGATTGTTGTACGCAAAAAGATATTGCCGAGGCTTTGCACGTTACGCCGGCATCGGTGGCAATTTCGCTTGACCGCATGGAAAGTGCAGGCTACATT
>JAZLJV010000124.1:0-2747 GCA_045618025.1 Clostridia bacterium | reverse complement strand
GACTTGGTCGTGAGTAACGAAAATTGTCGTAATGCCTGTTTCACGTTGAATACGCTTTATTTCTTCACGTGTTTGCAAACGAAGACGTGCGTCAAGGTTAGAAAGCGGTTCGTCCAAAAGCAAAACTCTCGGCATTTTTACCAAAGCACGTGCAATGGCAACACGTTGTTGCTGACCGCCTGAAAGCTCATGCGGTTTGCGGTCCATAAGACCGTCAAGCTGAACAAGCGCAGCGGCTTCTTCCGCACGTTGCAACATTTCTTCCTTGGTAAGTTTGTCTTCACCTTTAAGGTTCTGCAGTGGGAACAAAATATTTTGTCTTACCGTCATATGCGGGTAAAGTGCATAGTTCTGAAACACCAACCCAATACCACGGTTTTCCGGTGCAAGTTCCGTCACATCGTCATCACCGAAAAATATTTGTCCGCTGGTAGGTTTTTGCAGACCGCTTATCATATAAAGCGTGGTACTTTTTCCACAACCGGAAGGTCCCAACAAACCAATAAGCTTACCGTCGGGTATTTCAAAGGTAAAATCGTTAACTGCGGTTACCTCTTCACCGTTTTTGTTCAAGCTTGGAAAAATTTTTGTCAAATTTTGCAAAACAACTTTCATAAGTTTTCCTTTCCTTTTTCGTTATTTTTTATTGTAAAAACTAAAAGCTTTCAAAATCAATACGGCTGACGTTGCGCTATTTCCGCCGCCTTTTGCTTTTTGTATTCAACAAGTTCGTCGGCGTTATCAAAAATGCGCTGAGTTTCATAGTCAACCACTACCGTGTACGAAATTAAATCGTGAATAAAACTGCGTGTTGACGTAACGGCAAACAAAACAACTTGTGCAACAAACATTGCCAAAGTTAAAATAACCAAAGTTCTCCCCACTACGCCAAAATACAAACCTAAAAAAATAAGTACCGGAATCATCGTTTCCAAAACGTACTTGCCCAGCACGCTTCTTACAAACAGCGAAAAGGTGGTAACCTTTACCCCGTTGTTTTGCATCAGACAAATGCCGAAAATTTTCTTTCCCAGCGTTTGCCCGTTTTTTAGAATTAATGGAACAATAAACTCCAGTACCAATATAGGAATAAGTATACTGAAAATTGTAATTATTAAAGTGTAAGATGTAACAAGACGGTAAGTGTGCATGGCTTCCGTGTCCATACAAAGCTCATCGTAAGCTTGTTGCCACAAAGTTTTACCTTCTTCCGAAAGTTCGTTAAATTCCTCCTCCGTCATGGTCAAAGAAACCCCAAACTTATCTTCATACTTAAAATAAAAAGCATCAAGTTCTTCCAACTTGCTGTCGTAACCCGTAACGGCGGACAACAAAGCAGCAACCCCCACAATAAGGATAACCGCCAAAATTGCATCCAACAAAAATGCCGCCAATCGTTTTCCAACACTTGCCTTTTGTATTTCAAATATCATCGTGTAAAAACTCCTGTAATAATAATAACATAAAATGCAAAAATCGGCAACAATTACAGCTAAAAATAAATGTAAAAAATGTTAAATTTTTGTAAAATATTTTGCCACGGCAAAATTTTTGCGTTGCCCTCCGCCTGCTTGCGCCATACCCGACAAAAACAACAAACCGCAACAGAAAATTTTCCAAACACTCAACACTATTTACAACCACTCAAAACAACAAAATCACCTGAAACCGCCAATATATATAATGACAAAAAACGACAAAATATTACATAATACGACAAACAAAAAGATAAAAACCAACAATGGCAAAAAACAAAAACCACCGATAAACAAAAAAATATATATAATGACAAAAAACGACAAAAAGCTACAAAAACTAACACGGGGCGACCGTTTGTTTCGGTCGCCCCACTGCAATTCTTTTTGTTTGGCTTATATTAAAACTTTTTTTGGCTTTTTCTAATTTTGTTTCTCCACTTACCGCAACAACCCCCTGTCCGATAGCTTTGAAACTTTATTTATTTTGTGGCATAAACCACATTTTGGCTTGTTAAAAAGTGGTAACAGTGTTGTTATTTACTTTTTCTGTGTTACCTAAAGCATCAGTAAAATTCTGCGCTTGACCCGGTCTGATATGCCAAGTAGACTGTGCATTTTGAGCATCAAAATGTACTTGTGCTGTGTTGCCAGTAATACTATATGCTGCAATATCACCCATAATCTGACCTACAAATCCACCTGCAGTTTTTGCTGACTTAATGGTTGTATTGGTGATTGTATTGTTTGTTATTCCCATAATGCCTGTACCTACATTGCCTGTGGCAACTTGCCATTTACCAATCAAACCACCAACTCTGTCTGCGGTTGCAATAATTACTGAATCTTTGACTGTGCATGATTTAACATCACCACACCATACAAATCCTGCAATACCGCCTACTTGTTCTAAACCTTCAATAGTGCAATTTATTATTTGGCAGTTGTCAATCATTCCGGCAGAAGAGCCACATATAGCACCAACATATTCATTGGAAGATGCTGTTACACTTGAATCTTTAATAACAACACTGCTGATGCATGCATTACTTCCCAATGCCCCCGCCAAAACACCTGCCCGATTATTACTATTGATAACGACAGAGTCTTTAATCGTTAAGTTCTTAACGGTAGAGTTTGCGATAGTAAATAATCCAACATTATCATTGGTTGAATCCACAAACAAATTAGATATTGTTTTGCTGTTTCCATCAAATGTGCCTACAAATGCCGAGCCGATTGGCATCCATTGATAACCTTTCAAATCAATAT
>JAZLJV010000123.1:0-4673 GCA_045618025.1 Clostridia bacterium | reverse complement strand
ATCTGGCGGGAAATGAAAAATTTGTGTGCAGAAGCCAACGTTGACCCCGGTAAAGTTTTTCCGCACAACTTGCGCCATTTGTTTGCACGTATTTTTTACGGATTGGATAAAGATATAGCCAAGCTTGCCGATATTCTCGGGCACTCAAGTATTGAGACTACCCGCATATATATTATTACGACGACAAACGAACATCGCCGTCGCATGGAAAGTATGCACCTTATTATGTAGCGTAAGCATAAAAAAGTCGCCTTACGGCGACAACAATTACATAATTTGTATTATGTTGCACGTTGTCTGAGACAATACGTTTTACTGATGTCAAAACTGCATGGACGACAAAACCCATTGCGTTTTTTTAAGAAAAACTACCGATGGGCTTTTTAAGAGTACAAAGAATAAGAAATTGAATAAAAAATGTGTGTTTTTGACGAAAAAATATTTGAAATTATTGACTTTTGTTTACAAATACGGTAAAATTTGTTGTGTATAGTTATATTAAATATCTATATAGATATTACAATCACTACAACATAATACAAATTATGTTGTTGTAACGGGCATCATTGGGACTGTTGCATATGCAACACCCGAATAAGGGAGAAACAAGCATGTTGTCATTGCTGGCGTATGTTTTAATCAACTGCATAATTTTCTTCTTTTTAAGACGCAAAAAGTACAAAGTTGCCGCTGTGGCGCATGCTGTACTGTTTGGCGTTTTGTTGCTATGCCTGTTGTTTAGTGGTGTGGTGCCTGATACCGTTCCTTTGTTAAATGAGATTTTGGGCAAAAAGATTGTTTTGTTGATGCGCCAATCTCTTTGGGGAATAAACGGTACGTATTTGTTGCCTATTCTTATTTTGGAAGTAGCGACAATTTTGCTGACGGTATTTGCTTGTCTTATTACCGTGGCAAAATTTGTGCATGCGCTGTCTTCACGCAACAATAGTGTACGTAATGTTCACTCGGGAAAACATTGCCGAAGGGTGGCTTTTGCGGTTGAACATACTTCTGCAAAAATATTTATGCTCTACTGTAGGTATTTGTGTTAAAAAATGCTTTGCAAACAAACAACACAAAAAAAATACTTTACAGGAGAAATAAATATGAGAAAAAACAATAAAAAAGGCTTTACAATTGCCGAACTTGTAATAGTCATAGCAGTAATAGCTATTCTTGCTGCTGTGCTTATTCCTGTTTTTGGCAACGTAACGGAAAATGCACGTCGCAGTGGCGATACGCAAATTATCAGAGAACTTAACTTGGCATTGGACAGTGAAAACTCGGGCAATGCACCTGCAACAATGTACGATGCAAACGCAATTACAAAGGAATACGGCTTTGACGTAGGCAGAATTGTGGCTAAATCCAAATTATCCATTGCATGGAATAACTCAGCAAAGCGTTTTGTTTTGTTGGATGAAGCCAAACAAAAATACCTTTTGCCTGTTGACGAATTTGATGTACAGGAAAAACTGATTAAGGATGAAGATAAACTGAACTTCTTTGTTGTTCGTAAATCTTTGTCTGAAGCAAACGGCTACTCTGTTTATGCAGGACCTCAATGGACGGAAAATACGGTAAACGGTTTGTCCGTTGGTTTTGATGCCGGTGATCAATTTATTACAAGCGTATCTTTTGTTCGTAGCCAAACAGCAGGCTCGCATGAAGTTATCATCCGTACCAACGGTGGAAAGTTGATAATTGACGATGCTTCTTTGGGTAGCATCAACCACTACGGTGAAGCTGAATCCATCAATATCATTCAATGCCATACGGCATCATATCACGAATACGGCACCGTTTCGTTTGTTAATATCAAAAAGGGACACGTAGCATTTGAAAAAGGCTCGGCTGTAAACGGCATTCACCTTGAAAAGAGCGGTAGCGAAGTTGTCGGCGACAAAACATACGACACGTTTGATACGGTTATCCTTTCGTTTGATGAAACGGTTGAACAACCTGAGTATTCCCGTGATGCAGTAAGCATCAATCCGGAAGGTACCAAAGTTTGTACTCTGGATTTGCCAGATGAAACAACAAACATTTATTTGTTCTTGGACGGTATTTACGAACAAATTAAAATTGAAACCGCAAACGTAAGCGGAGAAGGTACATCCGAGAAGGAATGGGTTAGCACGTCCTCTGCAACAATAGATACCAAAACGGCCGCAGATCAACTTGCAAACAACTTTGACGGCAGAGAAACGGCTATTGGTAACGAATTGAGCAGTGAAGTTATCAATAACGAAAGTCGTGAATTTGTTGAAAGCAGTTCTGCGGAAAAAGTTGCCGAAACAGGTATCAACAAAGATACTGCCGGCGTGCTTGTAATGGGCATTAAAGCATACGTTGACGTATTGACGGATGTAATTGAAGTTGACCTTCTTGACTTTACTGCAAAAGCAGAAGAACTTGGACAATCTACCGACGGTAAACTTGATTTGAACAATTTGCCGACACCTAATCACGCTATATTGAAGAATGCATATAGTTTCAGAGCCTTTGAAACTGAGGCAGACGAACAGGCAATTACGGAATTGTTTGCATATATGGGCATAACCGATGACAGACAGTTGAAAGATATTACTGTAGAAGACGTTGAAAACGCAATTCAGTCAATCAGTGCTACCACAGTAGATAAAGAAAGACTTCTTGCATTGGTTAAAGTAAGAAAAGACTACCTTACCTGGAGAGCCGACTTTACCGTTTCGTTTGACCATGACGTTAAGGCAAACAGCATTGCTTTGTCCGGTCAGTACGATAACTATTCCGAAGCTTGGCTTGGATTGGGCTTGCCAATCAATCTTTCAGCAGGTCAGGAAATCAGACTTATGCAAACAGCTTACCAAGCAACAAATAACAACCCGGTATTTGCAATGAACTATATTTCAATTTGCGGATGGGTAAAAGAATTTAACTGTGGCATTGCTAACCTTGCTGAAGAAAATGTAGGCACCAAAGCTACTATCACGTTGAAAATATACGAAGTAGACGAAAACGGCGAAGAAACCGGCAAGGAAATTGAAATAAGTACTATTAGTATATTGTTCACAGAATACCAAATGATCTCCGAATAAGGATGACGCAAGGAGGTCATTATGAAAAAGAAACAAAAAGCATTTACCATTGTTGAACTTGCAATAGTAATTTTAGTTATCGCTATACTTGCAGCAGTGTTAATTCCCGTGTTCGGCAATATAATTGAAAAAGCAAAAATTAACAACGATATTGCTTTAACAAGAAACCTTAACACGCAATTGGCTATTTACGAAGTGGAAAACGGCAAAATTACCGATGAACGACAAGCCGACGAAGTGTTGAAGCTTTGCGGAGTTTCTCAGTTGGAACCGTCTTCCGCAAAATACGGCTATCACATTTGGTTTGATTTTGCCAACCATACTTTTGTGTTATCCAAAAGTAGTGAAGACCCAATCAGTACTGTAAAAAATGGAGAAGTTGCATCCGCTGTGTATAACACAGTGGGTGACTTCTTCAGAAGTTTTGCAACAAAAGCGTATGCAGAGGAACCTGCTGAAGAACAAACGCTTGGCGTAACAAGATTGTTAACCGAAAACAAACTTCGTACGTCAATCAAACAGGGCTACTATTTAGTGGACAAAATGGGCTCATACGTAGCAAACGCCGTTACTGCTTTGGATAAACTGTACGAAAACCCTAAAGAAGCTGTGAAAGAATGCGAAGTAGACGCTGACCCTAACTATATTGCTTGCAAGGAAGCATTTGAATTGGTTGTTGGCATAAAAAACGATAAGTACGATAGCTCCGCTTTTGAATTATTGAAGGCAGAAGCATACCGTACACTAATCATAAGCGGCAGGGGCATTTTTGAAGCAGACGAACCTGTGCAGGCAGAAACGCTTGAAACTATTACTATAAATGCGGTTGGTACGTACAAGTATTCGTTCAGCATAAACGATGATTCGGTTACCATAACAAGAACAAAAAGATCGGATAGCCCAATCAAAACGCAGGTTAAAGAAATTATTCTTGCGGAAGATTGTGCTCAAATCGGCAAAAACAGCCTTATATTTGCGGAAGAGTCGTCAAAGCCTACAATTGTTTTGCCGGAAGGTAAAAAGGTGGAAGATTTGTTTACTGCAGGCTCTACCAATGCCGTTATCAAAACGTCCGGCACGCAACAGCCTGAATACTTTGTTATTGTAGGCGCAGAGGTACACGCTTCGGACGAAAACGGAACAAAAGGCGAAGAAGTCGGCAAAGTAAATGTATCTGCTCACACGCACACGTTTGGGGATCCTACTTGGAGTTGGGAAGGTTTCACTTCCGCAACCGCAAAGTTTAATTGTACGGAAGAGTATTGTGACTATTATGAAAAAGAGAGTGCATCAATCAGTGAAACAATAACCGCTACTTGCACCGAAGCGGGCCAAGAGATATACACTGCCAAGGTAACGCATGATGGTAAAGATTTCGAGGAAGAGAAGTCGGATGATATTGCCGCATTTGGGCATAAATTTGTAAACGGTCTATGCGAAAATTGTGGAAAATCTGTTATAACTGTTATATTTAAAAACACCGATAAATACCTTTACCGCATCGGCAACGCCAATACTGTCACACTTGGTCAGCTGTTCGGAGTAGATCCCGAAGATGTTGAAATCAGCGACGTTTCCATCAAGGTGGAGGCA
>JAZLJV010000122.1:0-7970 GCA_045618025.1 Clostridia bacterium | reverse complement strand
ACAAGTTGCATCATTTCCTGCTGGCTGTAAACCGTTGCGCCTGCAGCACAAGCGTGTCCGCCACCGTTGTAGTTTACGGCAATTTCCTGCACGGTTACAAAGCGTGAACGCAAACGCACACGAATGCTACCGTCGTCTTGTTCAATAAAAGCCAGCCACGCAATAGAGCCACGAATGCTATCCATAAGTCCCACTTGGTTGCTTGCCTCGTCATTGCTCAAACCGAGTTGTGTTTGTAGTGGTTTATCCAAAAACATCCACGCCACGCCGTTTTCAGTAATTTGCATTATGTCGTAAAGTTTGCTCTGACGTTTGTAGCTTTCAAAATCGTCAAGATACAAATTGGCAAAAATCCACTCGGTATTTATATTATTTTGCAAAAGCAATCCGCCCATTTGCATGGTTTGCGGATTGGTGCTGAATTTGAACCGACCGCTGTCGGTAACAAGTCCGGTAAACAAACATATTGCCGATTGGTTTGTCATTGTAAGTTCCGTTTTGAATGTGTCGTAAAAGTCGGCAATCATTTCACAAACTGAAGAACGTTGGTCTTCCACCCAACTAACATCGCCGTATGGTTTGTCATCAATGTGGTGGTCAATTTTTACAATTTCCTTGGCAAGTCCCAACTTGCTGTTGCTTACCCTTTCCACGTTTCCGCAGTCACACACAATTTGTAACGCATCGGTGTAAAATTCGTCAGGCTGTTGCTCGTCTTCTTTACCCAAAAAGGCAACGTAGTCGGCATAGTCCTCGTTAACTACAAGCACGGTTTTTTGAGGAAAACTTGCACGAAGTATTTCCGCAAGGCCCAATGTAGAGCCAACAGCATCGCCATCCGGACGAATGTGACGTGAAATTACAATTTTGTCGTATTGTTTTATTTTTTGCAGTATTTTTTGTTTTGTTTCGTAGTTGTTCATTGTGTGTTCTCCAAAAGTTTGTTAAGGTCATCAATCATAGCAAAGGCTTCTTCACGGTTTTTCAACGTTGCACCGCTTGCCTTAAGGTGTCCGCCACCGCCGTATTTTACGGCAATTTGGTTTATGTTTGCACTGTTTGAACGTAGTTCGCACAATACGCCGTTTTCCGTTTCCGTAAAGTTTGCCCAAATATTTATGCCACGTATGCCTGCCATTGTGTTTACCATCCCGCGTGAAAGGGTAAAGGTATCCACGCCGTATTTTTCCACGTCTTCAAGCGTGCTGTAAACGTAGCCCACGCCATGCGGAGTGCGGTTCATGTTTAGCGTAAACATTGCACGCAATTTAACAATGTCGTAGTCTTCTACGTACAAATTGTTGTACAGTTCTTCCGTGCTGAAATTTTGTGTCATCAAAAAGGAAGCCAGTTCAAACGTGCGTGAAGTGGTGCCGTCGTAGCGAAAGCGTCCACTATCCGTCACCATACCGGTAAACAAACTTTGTGCGCCAACTTTGTCTAACTTCCAACCGTTTTGGCGGGCAAAATCCGCAATCAGTCCGCAACAACTTTCGTAAGAGGTATCTACAATTTCTACATCGCAAAATTTTTCGCAAAAAATGTGATGATCAAAACGCAAAGTTGCTTTGGCTTTTTCAAAACGCAAATCGCTTACCAGTTCTTTGTTACCGCTATCCAGCACAATAGCCAGCGCATTTTTGTAGACGTCATCGTCAATTTGTTGCATTTCGCTTTCTTCCATAAAACTGTAACGCTTGGCATCATCGCCTACAACATACACGGTTTTTTGCGGAAAGTTTGTTGTGATAAGGTGCTTTAAGCCAATTTGGCTACCCATTGCGTCGCCATCTGGATTGGTGTGGCGATGTATAACAATTACGTCGTATTTTTTTATTAGTTCAAGTGCATTTTCAAACATAGCATTTTTCCTTTATCAAGTGTTATTACATTGTAGCATATTTGGCAAAATATTTCAACCGTATGCAAATGCTTTGTGTCGTATTGTAATAACAGCGCAAAAGAGTAAAAACATATTAACTTTTGACGGCATTGTAACATATATTAACAATATGAAAAATTCTTGCATTTCCCACGTTCATTTTGTGGGCATAGGTGGTATAGGCGTCAGCGCACTTGCCCAGCATCTTTTGCAAAGCGGTGTAAAGGTAAGCGGTAGCGACCTTGTTAAAAACGACCGCACTGTAGCGTTGCAACAGCAGGGCGCAACAGTGTTTGTAGGGCATAATATTCAGAATATAAGCGGTGCTTCTTTGGTGGTACGCAGTAGTGCTGTATCGGAAAGTAATTGCGAAATTGCCGCAAGCAATAAACGCAATGTGCCGGTTATACTTCGTGAGCAACTTCTCGGTACAATTTTTGACGGGTTCTCCGAAAAAATTGCCGTGTGCGGAACGCACGGAAAAACCACTGTAACGGCACTGCTGGACCACATTTTTTCCTTCTGCGAAAAAAGCCACGTAAGTTTTTTGGGTGGAGTAAGCGGTGGCAACAACTATAAAAGCAGCGGTGGCAACACCGTTATTGCGGAGGCGTGTGAATATCGTGAAAGTTTTTTGAATTTGCACCCCAACGTTTGTACTTGTTTGAATGTGGAATACGACCACCCCGACTATTACAAGTCTTTTGAGAAAACGGAAAACGCATTTTCACGTTTTTTTGATAACCTTACCGATAACGGCATTTTGGTTGTAAATACATCGGTAAACAAAAAATTGTATGCAAAATGCAGTAACGTGTTAACGTTTGGAGAAGGCGGGCAGTTTTTGGCGCAGAATGTAAAACTTGCAAAAGACGGCTCTGTGGGCTTTGTTCTGGTAATTAACGGCAAAGTTATTTGTCACGTACAAACAAAACTGAGTGGCACGTTTAATGTAAACAACGTGCTTGGTGCAGTGGCAACAGCCGTAGCTTGCGGTTTGCCTGTGCTAAAGGTAGTGCAAGCGGTTACTACGTTTGTTTCCGCAACAAGGCGCTACACGTTTTTGCCTTGCTCGGGCTTTACCCTTGTTGAAGACTACGCTCACCATCCAACGCAGGTTCAGGCGGTGGTACAAACGGCACGTGCAACATGCAAAGGTAAACTTATTGTGGTATTTCAGCCACACACTTTTTCAAGAACAAAAGCATTCTGGAAAAAATTCTGCACCTGCTTTGACGGTGCGGACCAAGTATTTTTGTTGCCGATTTATCCCGCACGTGAACAACCGCTTGCCAACGTTACTTCTTACAGATTGTGCAATGCAATGCAACAATACGGCATAAATGCAACATACTGCAAAACCTTTGTTTGCGCTACACGTATACTAAAAAACACAGCAAAACAACAAGACTTAGTGCTTATTCTCGGGGCGGGTGATGTGCATTTGTTGGCTCAGACTTTGAGTGAAAACTGTTAAGTAGTAAAAAAGACGCCTCCCTTACGGAAGGCGTTTGTTAATGCCGTTTTTTAGTTAAATGGTTGTTAAGCAATTTTTTGTGCAATGTAGTCAACGTATGTGTTCACAATGTTTTTACCCGTTACGCTTTCCACACCGTCTACCATAGGGTGGCTGTTAACTTCGCAAACAAGAGGTTGCTGGTTTTCGCCGAATAATACGTCAATACCGCAAAAATCCAAATCCAATGCAGACGCCGTTTGTTCGCAAACAATACGGAATTCTTCCGGAAGTTCGCAGACAATACCGTGTCCGCCTTGTGCCAGATTTGCACGAAAATCGTTGTCATTTCTGCGTACGTACCAAGCAAACGCACGTTTGCCAATGCAAATTACACGCATATCTCTCCCACGTGAAGTTTCCACAAAGTGCTGATATATATGTGGAGTATCCGCAAGTGTTTTCTGCAAAATGCATAGTTCTTTAGCATTGTTGCACAGGTAAACTTGTCTGCCGAGAGAACCGTGCCTTGCTTTTACCACCACAGGGAAGGTAATATTTTCGTCGGTGGTTTGCGTTTGCGGTTGAGAAATGCCGACTTCTTCAAGAACTTTGTGTGTAAACAATTTATCTCTGGCAAGCAAGACAGATTCCGGCTTGTTAAAATAAAACAGGCCGTCTTTTTGGTTGTCAAAGTATTCTTTTTGTGTTTGATTTGCCAACATTACAAACCGCAAATTATCCGTGCTAAAGTTTTTGTAATTGGTTTTATTTACAACTTTTACGGTAATGCCACGTTCGGCAAAGGCGTTTACAAACCGCATTGTACGTGCATTGATGCTCCCAAAAATAATACCCGTAGGGGCTTCTTTGTTCTCAACGTACGGTACAAGTTCCCCGTTTTGCCAACACAAAGTGTGTTGTTGCAAATTGGTATACTGTTGCTTTGTTATGGCAACGTAGCCGGCATTTTCGGCAATATTTCTGTCGCCTGTAAAAGTTGAACAGCCAAAGCCACTGTTATTCTTCCATACGTAAATCATTGTTCACCCCCTATTTGTTCAACAAAGTCATTTGCCGTAAATGTGCACGATGTTATGTCGGCCGAGCGGTATTCCGAATCGTCATAAACAAAATATCGTGGTTCTGCGTCGTAAGAGGTAAACACATCGTACTTTAAGCCGTAAACGGCAGGTTCACTGTCGTTTACCGAATATTTGTACATACATTGCAATTGGTATGTAGTCGGTTCCGGTTCAATTGCTTCTTCCGAGCCGTAATATACAATGTACACATTCCCCTGAACGGCAAGTTTTGCATTATTAACGGCACTTATCAAGGCATCTTTTGTTTCTATAGGTGTGGGTGAAGTGTTTATGAACACGCATGAGTACAAGGCGCTTTCTGAATGGTCATCGTAGCCACAATAGGTGTGCACGTTTACGTTGTGCTGGTAAAATACCACTCCTGTACCGACACTGTCATTTTTGCACATAGGCTTAAAGTGCGTTACACTTTCCACCGGTGTTCCCGCCGGTGCATTGGTTATGCATATGTAAAGACCATTCTGCGTGTTTACAATATCACCTCGTGCGTAGGCGGTTGCTTCCGAATAGTCGCCTGCGTATGTTTCCACCGCACCAATTTTGCCGTTTACCGTTGTAACTGAATCGGTATTGTCTATTTTGTCCCATCTTACACCGTTAAAAACAGCCCAGTCACCAACGCCGAAAGCATTGGCAACCGTAGTGCCGTCCGGTGCATAAATGCCTGCTTGCGAACATACGTAGTAGTGTCCTTTACTAAGTGTTTCAGCAAGTTGCGCCACCCCTGAAGATGCATTCCATACGCCGTTGTATTGCATTTTGCCAAACACTTCTTGCGGAAGATAGTGCAAGGATATTTTGTTGTGGCTATCCAGCAAAGTATGTTCGCCGTCAGGCTTGGCAACGTCATCCAGCTCAACGTGTTCGTTTTCAATAGCATCAATAATGTGCATTGCTCTTGTAAAAAAGTCCATAGAAACGTGTGCATCATCACAGGCATTTATTGCTTTGTTTACAAAAAACGCACTTGTACCGCTCAATTTAGATTTGAACACCAACGTTTCGTCCGATTGATTGCGTGCCGTAAGTTGAACATACACAATGCCTTCATCCGCAAATAAACAACTTGGCATTTGGTATGTTAAAACCACCTCACCGTTTACCGTTTGTTTTTCCAGCAGGGTAGAAATGTACTTGCGTCCGTGCGGACAGGCAAACTCAAGGTAAAAGTCGTTGCCACCGCTAACGGCGGAAGGTACGGTAATTTGTAGCGAAGTCGTTTTGTTTTCGCCTTGGTTTTGCAACGGCACCGAAACAAATTCAAGACGTTTGTCGGCTGTAAGATTTGCCGACATTGTAAAGGTTGTCAAAATCGCCCCCTTTCGGTATTACACAGCGGTATTTTACCATACTGTTGTTTTGTTGAGCAACGTTGACTGTCAACTTAAATAACTTATTGCGCCACCGCACTCTTCACAAACAAAGGCAGTTTTGTCGGCGCAAGCAGGGCAAACGGTTTTACCGCATTTTGTGCATTTGCAGTAGTCGTTGACGGATACTTGGTTATTGCAATAAAAGCATTTCATTTTGGCTATCTCCTTTGCCGTAAGTATTGCCTTGCGTAGCGGTTTTTAGAATTGTAGTATCTTTTTATTGCACAAAAACCAAAAAAGCGGTATAATTTTGCTATGAATACAAGCATAGTAAACAAATTGAACAAAACGTTGGCAAACTTTGTTGCGCAACACACCCCGGTAGTGGATGCGGGCGACAACGAGTTGTTTTTTGCCGAGCATTTGCTTACCGAACGAGATAAGCAGTTGTGGCATAGTTGTGGCTTTGGCACTTCTTTTGAAGTGTTTTACAAAGTGTTGAAACTTTGCAAATATGTAGGCATTTATACAACTGCACCGAATGAATACCTGCTGTTGCTGATAAAAAACGCAAAAAAACTTTCCGCCAATGCATTTTTGCAGGATAAATACATAAGCAATTTGCGTATTCCAACGGTAAAAAAAGGCAATTTGTTGCTTACCACCGCTTGTTATGAAAAAAACGAGTTTTTTCAGTATGCCATGCCGGATTACAACGCACCTACCGTTGTGCCAAAGCTTGGTTTTTTTGATAATAATGTCACCTTTCCCACCCTGTACGAAGATAATATTCCGTGGGTAAGTGTTATTCCGTCGGAAGTATCTTCTATGCAACAAGGGGTAAAAAATGCTTACGGCAATGTTCTTGTTTTAGGGCTTGGCCTTGGCTGGTATGCTTATCAGGTAAGTGAAAAACCAAACGTTACAAGTGTTACGGTGGTGGAGCTTTCCGCTGACGTAATTTCCCTCTTTTGCGACAACGTATTACCACAATTTACACAAAAACAAAAGGTAAAGGTGGTGCAAAGCGATGCCGTTGCATTTTTGCAAAACGTAAAAAACGGCGAATACGACTATTGCTATGCAGATATATGGGAAAATCAGTTTGACGGAGCAGAATGGTATAAAAAAATAAAGCCGTTTGAAACTGCTTTGCCTTCCGTACAATTTGATTACTGGATAGAGCAGGAAATTTTGTGGTTTATTTCGCAAGAAAAACATTACTAAGAATTGACAACGACACAAAAGTGTAGTAAGATAGTTAAGCAAAAAAATTTGCTTGCCTTGCAATAAAGTTGTAATCAGCTTACAATTAAACCCGTTTGTTTTATTGCTATTACGGCAGTGCAAAAATGCAATGGCGGTTTTAACCAAGCTGAGGGCAAACACCCTTTGCCGTTAATGTTTTCAATTATCAATAACAAATATTTTGCAACCGTCATGGTATGTGGAGAGGTATCGAAGTGGTCATAACGAGCCGCACTCGAAATGCGGTCGGCACATATCGTGTCGCAAGGGTTCAAATCCCTTCCTCTCCGCCAATCGTAACCTAATACGAACCCTGTGTTTGTATTAGGTTTTTTATTTTATAAAAATAAAATTATGAAGAAACTCAATGTATAACACAACATAATGTTTATTGGAACTGTAGGACTAATTGTGTGGCTAAAAGATATAAAACAGAGCTGTTTGCACTCCAAACCACTCAAATGTAAAAAACAATGTGAACCAAAATTGATCGTGGTTCGTATTTTTTATTATGTTTTTTGCATATTTCCATTAAAAATTTTTCATTTATGCGTAATTTAAACAAATTTTTAGCAAACTGTTTTTTTGTAAAGTATGGTAATTTACAATAAAAAGTGTTATAATCATATAAAAAAATAAGTTGATAGGTGTTTTACACAATTTACCACTGACATTGTTTGTTATAAAATAATCAACAAAGGGGCGCATATTATGAAAAAGAATATCAGAACCATTGCAATTTTAGTCGTACTATTTCTTTGCTGTACTTTGGCTTCGTGCGGTATATTTAATCCCGCAGAAAAACATCAACATACATATACTTACAGCCATAATGCAAATAGTCACTGGCAAGTATGTGAAGTGTGCCACCAGACAATGCCTGCCCAATCGCACACATTTACGGCTACCGGCAAACCGGCAACGTGTACTACCAAAGGAGAAGCCACGCATACTTGTACCGTATG
>JAZLJV010000121.1:0-9717 GCA_045618025.1 Clostridia bacterium | reverse complement strand
CGATTTTTGAGAAGAAGAATGTGAATACTATGGAGTAAACAAACATTGTTATGGAAGCAGGTAACGTTGCCAAAGAAACGTTTGCCCAACGGTCTTCTTCCACCACTTTTGCCGCAAATGTTGAACAAATTGCAGCAGGTGGCAAAAACTCGCCAATACCGGTTAAAAGTGAGAAACCGCAAATAAGTGCAATGCTGTCACGTGCAGTGTACATAGCCATTACAAACGGTGCACCGAGCATTGATGCCGAGCTGAAGGAGGAAATACCGCCTACTACCGGCAAAATGAGTGCAGAACCTACAAACTTGGCAAACCCAGGAAGGGTTATTGCGTTGACAACAAGCCAACCGCGAACGCCGTTTACTGCGATAGCCTCCAAAAACATACCAACGCCCATCAAAAGGCCCATAGCCTGCACTGCATTTTCTGCAGAGTGCAACACAACGCCGAAAATACTATCCGGTTGTTCATCCAAGGAGGCAAACAAATTGCCTTTTTTGTACAGTGGCATACGTTTGCCAACAACAAAACAAACTATTGTAGCAATTACAAACATTGCCGACATACCGAGGTTACCGAAAATACGTGGGAAGATAATTTCGCCGATAATCATAGCTACAAGCAAAACAAGCGGAAGGCTTGCAGTCCAGTTGAACTGATCAAGCACTTGTACGTTTACAATGTTTGCAACTTGTTCTTCTTCAATAGGTTTAACGTACTTGCGACACAAGATTAACGGAAGTGCAATAGCAAGTGGGAATGTCATTGCCAAAAGCGGAAGAGTAAAGCCCGTGTAAGCAATATCTACCCCGCTTGCAATTACCATTGCAGGCACGTTGATTGGCGGAGCAATTTCACCAAGGATGGAACCCATGGCAATAAGTGCGCCGACTTTCTTTTTAGGGATGCCCCACTTCATCATTATTGGTGCAACAAGTGCGCCTGAAGTGATAAGCGAAGCCATTGATGAACCGGTTACCATTGCAGGGAACATTACAATAAACATTAACGCCCACAACAGCAGTGACGGATATTTGCGAAGGCCTTTTACCAATACGGCGCTGATGTAATCAAGCACTCCGCATTGCTTCATAGCGCCCATAAATACCATTGCCGTGGTTATTACCAAAATGGTATCGTAGTAGCCGAACATACCTTCAACAAGGTATCTTGTTTCAAACCTTGTGTTGGAGAAAATTGCCGATAACAACAAACCAACCACTGCGGAAATCATCAAGCTTAAACCGGTTGGACACTTTGCCACAAGAAGCAAAACAACAAACGTTGCCAACATTATGACAAAGTACAGTAATTCTATCTGAAAAAACATCTTTTATCTCCTTAGTAAGCCAAAGCCTTGCCGTCTCTACGTGGGTCAGCGCCTGCTTCGTAATTTACAAAGTCACCGTTTTGGTTGTAATGGAACAAAATAGCGTGAACACCACCGAATACAGAAGAATATTCGGATGATTTATCCAAATAGTAGTTCATAGCGGTAAGTTGTGAAAGAACGCTTTCATCTACGCCCATTGTTTCAATAAGCATAAGTTTTTTGCCTTGTGCTGCAAGACCGTTACCGTTTGCGTCAACATCGGCATTTTTAGCGTAGTAGTTGAACACACGTGAAGCGGCAATAGCATCCTGAACGCCCATACCGTAGTCAACTACGTTAAGGAATGTTTGCATTGATGCGGTTGGGATGTGGTTACTTCCCGGGGAACCGAGTGAAAGGAACGGAAGTCCGTCTTTTGTTACAATAACAGGGTTCATACAACAAGTAGGTTGACGTTTTGGACCAACCGTGTTGGTGCCGGCACTAAGGTTCATGTTGGTATAAACGTTGTTAAGGAAGAAACCGGTTTCTTTAGGCATAACGTATGAACCCCAAGAGGAGTTGAGCGTGCTTACCATAGAAACAACATTGCCGTCCTTATCTGCAACGGAAAATGCACTTGTACCAGGGTATTCGTTGTCACTGTTGTCTTCAACAACTGTTGCAACAGGTTGCGGAGTACCGTTGTAGTCCCATGGGTTAACGCCGTACTTTTCGCCGTATTCGCTACCGTATGTTTTGGTGCAAGCCTTGTTAGGGTTGAAGGATGCATCCCAACGTGCAGCGGCATAACCCTTGCTTGTAACGCCTTTTACAGGTGCAATAATATCAATCGGGTCGCCACGGTATTGACGGGAGTCACCAAAAGCAAATTGCATTGCAGAACCAAGCACGTGGAAATATTCCGTTGTGTATTGTCCTATTTGCTTGAGGGAAGTATTGTTGCTCTTGCAGTAGTATTCTACAAGGTTCAATGCTTCTATCATAGTCTGACCGCCGGAAACTGCAGGATAAACGGTGTAAACATCGTAGGTTTCATTCGTGCTGTAAGCTTTGTAAGTTTGGTGAAGCGGTTCAATTTCACGTGGGTAGTTTGCGCTTGCGTAATCAAGGTCGGCTTGCGTAATTGTACCGCCGTCCTTAAGTGATTCAAGAATTGCTTCTGCAACCCAACCGGTGTAGAAACCGTCTTTACCTTTTTCGGCAATTTCCTGCAAAACGGTTGCCTGGTAAGGGTTTCTCAAAATGTCGCCGGTTTTACAAGCGGTAAGACCTTCGTTGTTTTTACTGTAAATTTCAATAGCTTCTTCAACGCCACGGCTTGCAAAGTTATCCAAACTTAAACTTCTTGCAAAAGCAGGAGCAACCTTAAAGCCGTTGGTAGCGTAGTCAATAGCAGGTTGCAAAACTTGTTGACGAGTAACGTTTCCGCTGGAGAATTTTTCCATTACGCCGAGAACGCCTGCAACGTAGGTTGGAACGCCTGCAGAGCCTTTGCCACGCTTCATTTGTTCTTCGTAGTCCTGAAGAATAAGGCCGGGTTCGGACAATTCACCACCGAATTCACGCATATTAAAGAATTGCACCATACCGGTTTTAGCGTTGTAGGTCATCATAAAACCGCCACCGCCAAGACCTGTGTGGTAAGGTTCGGTAACGCTAAGCGCAAATGCAACAGCAGCTGCAGCTTCAAAAGCGTTTCCGCCCATTTCCAAAATGTCAAGACCTGCCTTGGATGCGTAGGAACTTGCAGCTGAAACTGCACCGTTTGTGCCGGTTGCACTACGAACGGAAAGGTCTTCAAGGTCTACACACTTGCACTTTGTTGCGCAAGCACTTTCTGTACAGTCTGCATCTTTACATCCGCCACAAACCGAACAAGCAGTAGAGCATGTGTGATTGGAACCGTTATCACAAGCCGTAAGCAAGCAGGTTGCGGAAAATACAAGAATTAACAAAACTGCCAAAAATCTTGATTTTTTCATTGTTTCCTCCTAAAAAAATATTTTCAATTTTTAACGCAAAATGCGTTTTATTGTTTATCAGTAAGCTAACGATTTACCGTCTCTGCGGGTATCTGCACCACCGGTAATAATCATGTTGTCACCTTCGTACTTGATGGAGATACCGTAAACGTGCGTAACGCCTGTAGGACTTTCAGCACAGCTGTAGTTCATAGCGGAAAGTGCTGTAAGTACGTCTGCATCAAGTCCGTTTGCCTCGTAAGAAAGCAACTTGTGGGTGGTAACCGTTTGACCTGCACTCATACTGAGACGGTCATTGGCTTCTACGTAAAGGTTCTGGAAACGGAACGCATCAATTGCATCCTGAATATCCATACCAAAGTCAAGAACGTTAAGAACTACCTGTGCAACCGCAGTAGGAATAACAATTCCGCCTGGGCAAGCAACGCAAAGAACCGGTTTTCCGTCCTTCAATACAACTGTAGGGCAAATGGAAGATGTCGGTTGTTTGTTTGGAGCAATAACGTTAACGTTATTTTGGTCGTAAGAGAAGTCCGCAAGTTCGTTGTTAAGGAAGAATCCCGTGCCTTGTGGCATAATGTACGAACCCCAGTAACCGTTAATGGTTTTTGTAAAGCTTGCTACATTGCCTTGGCTGTCAACAACGGTAAATGCCGTTGTACCGTTATCCTTTACGGAACCGGTACCGGAATATGCTTTTGTCTGAACTGTGCCGTTGTATGTAAACGGATCAACTCCGCAAGCACCGCCGTAGTCGCTGTCTTCACCGTTAAGGAAAGGTGCGTTTACATCAAATACGTTTATACGTTCGCTTGCATAGTCTTTGTTAATAAGGCCGTTTACAGGTACGTTGTCAATATCTGCAACGTAATGACGCTTATCTGCGTAGGAAAGTTGCAAAGCAGTACCTACAAGGTGAACGTAGTCTGCAGAGTTGTGTTGATAGGTGGCAAGTGCCTTGTTGCTTGTTGTAGCGTATTTTTCCAACATGTTAAGTGTTTCCAACAAAACAACACCGCCACCGCTTGGCAAACCTGCGGTGTAAACATCGTAGCCGTTGTACGTTCCGTGAAGAGCCTCACCTTTTTTAGGGAACTCGTTCTTTGCTCTGTCAAGGTCAGCCTGAGTGATAAGACCGCCGTTTTCCTGCATTGAGGAAATAATTGCTTCGGCAACCCAACCGCTGTAGAAACCGTCCTTACCGTTATCGGCAATTGCCTGCAAAACTTTTGCGTAGTTTTCGTTTATAAGTGTTTTGCCCTGCTTTATGCCGGCAACTCCGCTTGGGCAGTAAAGTTCAAGAGCTTCTTCACCTGCAAGCAATTCGTTATCAAGAACAAACTGTGCGTTGGAAGACAGTCTTGCGCTGACTTCAAAACCTTTGCTTGCCAAATCAATAGCAGGTTGCAAAATTTGTGCACGGGTGTATTTGCCGGAACCGCATTCTTCAAAAATGGTAAGAAGTCCGGATACTTCCGTAGGAACACCTATAGAAAGTGCACCGCTGTGCAGTTTATCTGCTCTGCCGATAGCTTCGTAAGTTGCGGCTGCAGGTGCAAATTCACGGAAGTTGTAAAAATCAAACAATTGTGTGGAAGCATTGTAACCAATCATTACACCGCCACCGCCAACGCCTGATGCATTCGGTTCTGCAACGCCAATAGCAAACGCCATTGCAATTGCAGCATCGTTTGCGTGTCCGCCGTCTTCCAAAATTTCCCAGCCAACTCTGCTGGCTTCAACGTTGGAAGACGTTACTACACCGTTACTACCGGTAGCGGAACGGTTAGTCAAATCTTTGTAGCAAGTGCATTTTTGCGCGCATTCTTTTTCCGTACATTTTGCGTCAGTACAACCACCGCAAACGGAACATTTGCTTGTGCAGTTGTGTTTACCGCATGCTACACAACACAGAGCGGTAAGAACAAAAACAACTGCAAGAATCAAACTTAAACTCTTTTTCATTTTTTCTCCTGTCCTTTATTTATCACGCACATACGTGGGATAAATATATAATAAAAAATAATATACTCTTACAAGTACATCTAATTGCACCATACAGCAAAAATAAAAGCAAGAAAAAAACAATTTATTTACACTTTATTTACACAACTGTTACTGTTTGAAACGTATTTATAACAAACCAACGTAAAAAAGCAAAATTGTGCATAAAAAAGTCTACAAAAGGAAGCGCACCGTAGGGATTTTTTGGCGAACAGACCGGCAAAAAGATGTGAAAATGCGAGATTTTGGCATTTACAATGTAATTTGTGATTTCAAGTTGCAGTAATTTGAACAGCACAAAAAGAAAAGTGAGAGCTAATTGCTCTCACTTTTTCGTTGCCTTTGCATTGCTAAACGCCACATATGAAAAAGTCTGCAAAACTGCAGACTTTTTTATCAAATATGCACAAATGCACAACAAAACAACCGTCAGCGAACAAAGTGCGGAGAGAGTTGGTCTTCACGGAACGTCATATCGTAAATGTGCAATTTGCCACCGAAAGAAACAATTTCCACATGCACTATGTAGTGCCATCCGTCGGAAGCATAGTACCTGTCGGTAACGTCGCCCCAGCCCATATCGGCATATTTTACCCACACACGTTGGTTAATTTCATACATCGGGTCCGGTTCATCGCCTTTGCCACCGGCAATTGCAGTCAGTTCGTCATCAGTCAGTTCGCCGTTTTTGTTCAATGCTTCAAAAAATATTTCGGCTTCTTCGGCGGTCATCGGATGGTTTTCCGCCTTTGCCATTGCGAGAAGTTCTCCGGCTGTTTTGGCTGTTTTTGCTTTGTTGATTTGTTCGTATGTAAATTGCATAATTTTTCCTCTAACAAAGATAGTTTATTTATTACCAGTCGCAGTAGCCATCACAGTCGTTAAACAGCTCGTAATTTGGATTGTAATGGAAATGCTTACAATCACGGCATTGACTAATAGTGTCTATCTTAGAAGAGCAAGCCGTCCAAGATGACTGGCGTGATGGGTAACCACTGGGAGCCATCGGATTCTTGCTTCCACCGGCAACTGCAGTCAGTTCGTCATCAGACAGTTCGCCTTGTTTGTGCAGTTCGGCAAAGATTTTTTGCGCTTCTTCGGCAGTCATCGGATAGTTTTCCGCATTTGCCATTTGCAAAAGTTCTTCGGCTGATTTTGCTTGTTTTGCTTTGTTGATTTGTTCGTTTGTGAAGTTCATTATATTTTCTCCTTAAAAAATAATTGTTTACGTTCAGTATGCGGTTACAACCGGTCAGTCAATATCATAAAACTGAAACTCTATGTTTTTTCCGCCGGCAACTGCATCAAGTTCGTCGTCACTTAGTTCGCCTTGACGGTTAAGTGCGTTAAAAAAGCGTTGTGATTCTTCTTGCGTTATGGTTATTCCGTTGGCTTTTGCCATATCAAGCAGTTCTTCCGCCTTTTTGGCGGCTTTGGCTTTTACCATCATTTCGTAGGTAATTCTCATTAACGGTTTTCTCCTTTTTGCTTTTACGGTTGTTTGTACGAACAACTACGCCAAACGGCTACAACTTTTTGAAAAAAAATTATTTGCAAAGTTCTTCCAACTGCTTAAGAGTGTCTTCAAAACTTTGGGTAACAATTTTGAAAGGTTCTTCGGTGGTAAGGTCAACACCGGCAACCTTAAGTTCGCTAACCGGGTCCATACTTCCGCCGAGAGTTAAAAATTCACGGTACTTTTTGAGGGCACTTTCGCCTTCACTGAGAATTTTTTCTGCAATGCAAACGGCGGAAATAATGCCCGTTGAATATTTGTAAACGTAAAACGCACGGTAAAAATGCGGAATACGTGCCCATTCGTACTTGATTTGTTCGGTGTGGTTTACTGCCGGTCCGTAGTACATTTTGTTAAGTTCAAGATATTTTTCGCACATAACATCGGCGGTAAGCGGTTGACCTTTTTCCACAAGTTCGTGGGTGATGGCTTCAAACTCGGCAAACATAGCCTGACGGTACATTGTTGTACGAAGCATATCCAAGTAGTACTGCAACAAATATTTTTTAACTTTTTCGTCTTTTTCCGTTTTGAGAAGGTACTTGAGTAGCAACACTTCGTTACAGGTAGAGGCAACTTCAGCCACAAATATTTTGTATTCAGCCTTGGCTTGCGGTTGCGTTTTGTGGCTGTAGTAAGAGTGCATTGAGTGGCCCATTTCGTGCGCTACGGTAAAGATATCGTGCGTGGTTTTTTGGTAGTTGAGTAACATATAAGGGTGTATGCCGGCACTGCAAAGCGAATAAGCACCACTGCGCTTTGTAGGTGTTTCGCAAACGTCAATCCAACGTGAGTTGAACGCCTTTTTTACCACTTCAATGTAGTCTTCTCCAAGAGGAGCAAGTGCCTTTATAACCAATTCGCAGGCTTCTTCGTATTCACGTGAAATATCTACATCAGGAAAGATTGAAACGTACAAGTCGTACATATTCAGTTCTTGAACACCCATCAGTTTTTTGCGAAGTGCCACGTATTTGTGGAGCGGTTCAAAACTGTTGTGCATACAAGTAATAAGGTTATCGTACACCTTTTTATCAACCTGTTCGTTAAAAAGTGCCTGTTCCATTGTGCTACCGAAGTGGCGTGCATTTGCATAGAACCAGTCTTGCTTTACACTGCCTTCGTACAAGCCCGCAATGGTGTTGATAACATCAATGTAGCCTTGGTAGTAGGTTTCAAAAGCACGGCGACGAACGTCTTGGTTTTTGTGTTGCAACAGCATAGAATACGTGCCGTGGCCAAGGTCTACCTTTTCACCGTCTACTTCAATACTACCAAAGTGAATATCTCCGCTGTCCAGACGGTTAAATGCTTCGTGGAACTGTCCGCTAAAGCCCCCGACGTTGGCAAGCAAAGTTTCCTCCGCCTGAGAAAGTATGTGAGCTTTGCCGTCACGCAACTCCTTTATCATTACGTCGTAGTCGGCAAAATCCTTATCGGCAATTATTTCGTCAAGTTTTTCGTTTGGAATAGCCGATATTTCCGGAGAAATAAAAGCCGTCATAGCGCCAAATTGCGTTAAAAGTTGGTAAATACGGGAAAAACGTGATTGTTTTTCGCTGTCCTGCGCATCTTCGTTGTAGCTCATATACGCATAACAATACAACTTGCTGAAGTACAAATCCAAGCGGTCACTTTCTTTAAGGCATGCCAAAAGTTGTGCTTTATCGGCAAGTTTGCCTTGAAAAGCCAACATGCCTTTCATTTCTTCGCTAACGGTGGCAAAAGCCTTTTCCCAATCTTCGGTAGTAGGAAAAATATCGCCAAGGTTCCATTTGTACTTTTCCGGGATTTCCTGTCTGTTTTTGTAGATCATTTTAGTTTCTCCTTTGCTTTTAGCTGTTTTATTGATTGTTATTTTTGTTTTTTTAGTAACGCACGCAGTAAGTATTTGCGGTATTGTCTGCCGAAACTACTGCGCAGGGCGTAATCCGCCACGGCGGAAGCGTAACCGAATTTGTCGCCGAAATCGTAGTAAGTGCCGACAAGTTCGCACGCAAAAACGTTGCTTTTACTTGCCACAACGTTAATGGCGTCGGGCAGATATTTTTCACCGTTTGTGTGAAAACCGATTTTGTCTATGGCATAAAAAATACTGCTTTCAAAAACGTACCGCCCAAGCGGTGCCAGCAAACTGGGTGCATATTTAGGTAAAGGTTTTTCCGCCAATGCGCTTATTTTGTGTACACGTATGTCGTTTTTTGACAAACATTTACCGTCAAGCACGCAAGATGCGTATTTGCATATTGTGCTTTTGCGCACTTTTTGCACACCAACAACGGCACTACCGCCACAAGCACGGTATGCGGAAATAACCTGACCGGTAGGCGAATTGCCTTTGTTGTAAAACACGTCGTCACCGCTAAGCACGGCAAAACTCTCGTTGCCTACAAAATTTTTTGCCAATTGCACTGCGCTTGCAGTTCCGTTTGCGGTTGTTTGATAAACAAAACTTACGTTTGCAAGGTTGGTAATGTTTTCCAACGTTTTTGCCTGCAGTATTTTTCCGCTTTGATAAAGCGTTGTAAGCAAATTACCGTCGTGTTCAAAGTACCTCTCCATAACTTGTTTATGTGGCGAAGTTACCACCAAAATGTCCGTTATGCCTGCACTTACCGCTTCTTCCACCAACAGCTGAAGGGCGGGCTTATCCACCACGGCAAGCATTTCCTTAGGTACTGCCTTTGTGTACGGCAAAAAACGTGTGCCGTTTCCACCGCACAAAATTACCGCCTTATTTACTTTCAATTTGCACTCCGAATAAAAATATTATATAGCATAAAATGTCGTTAGTCAACAAATTACAGCGCTACACACGCTTATTTTACAAGTATTTACACCCTTTTAACACAAAAACGTACCAAAAAAATAAAAAAGTC
>JAZLJV010000120.1:0-3604 GCA_045618025.1 Clostridia bacterium | reverse complement strand
TGGTACTAAACACGTTGTAAACAGTAAAAATATGCCGAAAAAGTACACCAAAGCCGTCAAAGACACCTGTTTTTATGCAAAAATAAGTTAAATAGACGTAAAACACATTTTGCAATACCTTGCTAAATAAAATAGCGGTATGAAAACAAAACGTGTTGTAACTAACGTCTGCTTGACGGTTAGCGCCGTGGTTGGTGTGGGATTTATCAGCGGAAAAGAGGCCGTTACATTTGTAGGTAACGGCTTTAACGCTGTTGTTTTCGGGGTGGTTTTCAGTTTGTTTCTGGCGGTGGCAAACGGCGTTATAAAAACGAATGCAAATATAGACGGTTTGCAAATGTTTTGCAATTGTTTGCCGGGCGGAAAAGTGTTTTACGTGCTACTGTTACTGTGCTTTTTCGCCTGCGTTATAAGCATATTTTCCGCCTATGAAAGTTGTCTGCAACTAATAACAAACCTGCACTTTCCACTGCCGGTTTTTAGCTTTGCAATAGGTTTTTTGTGCTTTTTTACTACAAAATACAACTTGAAAATACTAAAAAAACTGAGCAAATTTTCTACAACTGCAACAATGTTGTTTCTGATGTGTTGCCTGACGAAAAATGCACCGACAACCGGCAATCAAACACAGTCGGTCAGCACGCTTTCAGCTGTGGTTTACGCATTGTTTTCGGCAACACTTTGCCTGGGAGTAGTTTGTAAAACAAAACCTACAAACGCACAAAACATACTTTCGGGAGGGGTTCTTGCAATACTTACCTGCATTGCTCTGTACCTGTGCAAAAGCAACGGAGAAAGTGCCGTTCCGCTTGCCGTAAGACTGAGTTCGCTTTCAGGCAAAGTGCTTACCGTTTGCACCGTTACACTATGCACTGCAACCGGCGTTGCATCAACGGCAATTCCGCTTGTAACGGAGCTTACTTCAGTTACGGATGACAGCGATTTTTCTTTGCTGACAATACTGCTTTTTGCGCTGATATTTTCTGTTTTCGGGTTGGAAAACGTTGTAAAAGCGTGCTATAAAGCCGTTGCTGTTTTTGCGGTTTTTTTGTTTATCGCTATGCTTTACGCAACAAAAAAATGCCGTTCAAGGCTATACGTGTCGCCCAAAAGCACCCAATAAGCAGTAGGCAATGCACCTGAAACTTAAGCGGTGGTCTTTCTTATTTTATGCAATTGTGCATTTTGAGTTGTACGCTATATCTACAAGGTGCCGTAATAAATATTTGACAAAATTTTTTGCACGCAAATGCTCTTTTGTCAGCCACAAAAATACTTACATACTGCTACAATAGTTGCAAAATACTTACAAAGCACAATAAAAAACTGAGCCCTGTATTGTTAGGGACTCAGCACAAAATTAACTGTATTTGGTTGTACTAATTTTATCCGACTTGTGCGGAACATATTTTAAGCAAATGAGGTAGCACTAAACAAGGTCTTTTTTGTTTTCTCCCGTAACAAAACCGTACAGCAGTTTTACATCATCCGAAAACAGTTTTTCCGCATCACTGCCTGCAAAATCGTCATATACGGTGCGTAGTACGGCATAAGCAACGTGGTTGGTACTTATTTTGACATCATCGGGAAAATTATTTTGCAAAAACAAATCCACTGCTTGTATTATTTTTTGCACATCACCTTTTTTAACTACGTGTTTGGTGCACACCTCGCTGAAAATGCTTACGTAGTTGCCTTCAAGTTCTTGCGCCTCGGATAAATCCAACAGATAGCACGATTGAGTAAGGTTTACCCATACCGGTTTGTCGTAATGCATAGTAATAAGGCGATATATAAGCGCTTCCTGCAAAATAACGTTTATGCACATTGCGGAAAGTTGTCTGCAGGCAAAATTTACAAAATCCTGTTGGTTTTCCGGCGTTTCGGACATTACCACAGTGTACACCAACATACTTGCGGTAGAGGCCATTTCGGCGTGCCCCGCACTGTAGCAGGCTTTGCAAAAACAGGTTATTGCACCAAGCAGTCTGTAGTCTTCAGCGGAAAGTTTTTCACCGTTTTTTGCCTTGTCAACAATTATTTGTTCACAATACTCCATAACGGCAAAGGGCACATGAACGTGTCTTGTGTTACCGTGCGCATGGTTAAGTTTTGTTATAGGCAACGGCGCATTGCAAACAAAGTGCCACAGCGCATAGGCAGAGTCGTCAAACGGCAATGCCGAGTTCAGTTTTACAGCCAATTCTTTGGCTTGTTGCAGTTGATTGTTACACAGCAAAGCAATTATGGCACATTTTACGGTATCAAGCGAACACAAATTTGGGTTTGCCACCACTTTCTCCGCCAAAGTACAGGCAAAAGCGCTGTCCTCAAGGCGAACGTCGGCAAGTTCTATCATATCGTCAATGTCAAACATATCCGGATTGTCATCCAAATACGGCAAACACTTGTGCAACAGAGTTGAAATCAGTTGTTTGTCACGTGAGCCCGAGCGGTACACCGCTTCCACACAGCGCCAAAGCAAACCTATGGTAACTTCAGAACCTTCCAGCGCCTGTTTTGCAATTGCACTTGCCTTGCGGTAATGCTTGTTGTACATTGCAAGCGTAAGCTGAGTTTCCAAATTGACAACGTCTTTTGCAGTAAGTGAAAGGTAACGTTTGGTAACTTTTTCCGCAAGTTTTTCGTCACCGCTCAAATACGCCACCTTTATTACACCACGCAAATGGTCAAGGTACTCCACCGAATTTACATCAAAAAAGGCGGAACGGTCTATGTTGTAGACGGCAGGGTCGTCTTTGTAGTCCATAACGGGCAAATCATCCGTCAAAAAGCTTTCCAATTCGTCAAAATTATCTTCAAGATTGTATGGCAAAACCAACGCTTCGTCCGCATGAACAAGCCCGGGCTTTTCGTTATAGTACTCCGATTCCAGTTTTTCTCTGTCCTCGCTGTACATAAGCATCATTACAACGTGCGGACCGCCGTAAGTCATAAGATCGGGCACAAGAGAATGCGTTGTACCGAACCTTGTTTTTGCAATGCGATACAAATCGGAACCGTAGGCACTGTTGCCGTTCTGACAAAGACAAATAATGGCATTGAGTATACCTTCGTAGCTGTTTGTGCGCCCAAAATGACAAAGGGCATCAATATAGTTGCCCTTTGATTGTTGTATTAAACCTGCTTTTACGTAGGCAGTATCGTTTACGTTAAGTATCATAGTTGCATTCAGTTATTTTTGTTAAATATTGCATCAATAGCAGTTTGGTCGTAGGTATATTTTTTACCGCAAAACTGACAGCCGACTTCAATTTTGCCTTGCTCCTTCAAAATGTCGTCACACTCCGCCTTTCCAAGGCTTTTTATTACGCCTTTTATCTTTTTTTGAGAGCAATCGCACTTGTAAGTTATTGTTTTATCTTCGGCAAAAACAAGGTTAAACTCGCCAAAGAAACGTTCAATAACCTGATGTGCCGTGCTACCGTTAAACTGCCAACTCATTTCATCCATTGCGTACAAAATTGTTTCCACCCTTTCAATAAGTTCTGTCGGGCAGTTTGGCATAACCTGCACAAGCACACCGCCGGCACTTTTGCATTTTGTTTTGTTAAAGGCAACACCGAGAGTAACGGCACAAGGT
>JAZLJV010000119.1:0-9204 GCA_045618025.1 Clostridia bacterium | reverse complement strand
AGAGGGCGAGTTTGACCAGGTTGACCGTGTGCTTTACGACCTTAAGCATAACCCTTCAAGCCGTCGTATTTTAACAAATATTTACGTACACGCCGACCTTAGCGAAATGAATCTTTACCCGTGTGCATATTCCGTAACGTTTAACGTTGCCGACGGCAAACTCAATGCTATTTTGAACCAACGCAGTAACGATATGGCCGTTGCCAACAACTGGAACGTGGTGCAATATGCCGTTTTGGTGCATATGTTGGCGCAGGTAAGCGGACTGCAGGTAGGTGAACTTGTACACGTTATTGCCGATGCTCACGTTTACGACAGGCATATTCCGCAGGTGGAAAAAATGCTTAAAGGCACTTTTTACCCTGCACCTGTTTTCAAAATAAATAAAGATATAACGGATTTTTACGCTTTTACCACCGATGACTTTGAGCTGGTTGATTACCGCTTTAACGAGTTTTCCGAAAAGTTTGAAGTGGCAATTTGATTTGTAACGGAGTAAGAACAAATGAAACTTATTGTTGTTGTTGACGAAAAGTGGGGCATTGGCAAACAAAACGGTCTGCTTTTTAGTCTGAAAAAAGATATGGCATTTTTCCGTGAAACCACAACCGGCAAAGTTGTGGTAATGGGCGCAAACACCTTTGCAAGTTTTCCCAACGGGGCACTGCCAAACCGTGTAAACATTGTGCTTGATCATACCGGCACGGCGCACCAAGGAGCATTTACCTGTCAAACGTTGGAAGAACTGCACGCCAAACTTGTAGAATACAACACAAATGACGTGTTTGTAATAGGCGGTGCAACCGTTTACAAACTGCTTTTACCGCTGTGCGATACCGCATTTGTAACCAAAGTGCATGCCGACGGCGGTGCTGAAGTGTTTATTCCCGACCTTGACAGTCTTGACGAGTGGGAACTTGCATATACAAGCGAAGATGTGCAAGATAACGGCTACGTCATAAATTTTTGTACGTACGTAAAACGTTAAAGGAGAATAACTATGAATTTGCTTGAACACATGGAACAAAGACAAAGTTGCCGTAGCTACGACAATCGCCCTGTAGAGGAGGAAAAACTTGCCTACGTTTTGCAAACCGCTGCACTTTCGCCGTCTGCACGTAACGGACAGCCTTGGCAAGTTGCCGTTTGCACCGGTGAAACCAAACAAAAGGTGGCAAAAGCCTGCCAGATGAACGATCGCAACGGCTTTTTTACCGATGCACCCGTTGCCGTAGTTATCAGTCAGACGGGCGGAGAGTTTGTAAAAGCTACCGACAGCGTCGGCAAAAGCTACGACCGCAGGCCTATTGATATAGGCTTGTATGCACACGCTTTTATTTTGGCCTGTGCTGAAGTGGGCCTTGGCAGTTGTATGATTGCGTGGCTGGACGAAAAGGCTATTCAAAATGCACTCGGCACTTCCGACGAAGTGGAACTTGTAATTGCCGTGGGGTACCCTAAACAAGATGACCCGTTACGTCCAAAAACACGTAAACCGTTGCAGGAAACGGTAAAGTTTTACAACTGATTTTTGCAAATAATACACTTTTTTAACGTCTTGTAGTTTTTACAAGGCGTTTTTTGTACAAATCGCTTTCAGGCAAACAGTTTCTGTTCGGTTTTTGTATTTATTACTGCATGTGGCTTGTGTCTTACTGCAAAAATACTGTTACGGTCATAACCAAAACAATAAATTTATCTGTTATTGCTTGTCGGATATCAAACAAATCAGCGCAAAAGCCTTTGCACTTTCAATGTGTTTTTTAGTCTATGTTTTGCGTCTTTTTCATATATTAAATGCAAAAAACATAGTGGAGCAAACGGACATTGACGGACAAAACGGTAACTGAAATTGAATTACAACTTGTCACTTCGGCAAAAAACGGCCTTACAGAGGCGGAAGCGCAACTGCGACTGCAAAAATACGGCCCCAACAAGACGGAGACAACAAACAAAAGTACTCTTTTGGGCAAGTTTTTGCAACAGTTTTCCGACTTGATGATTGTTATTTTGTTGGTTGCATCGGCACTTTCCTTTGTTATTGCACTGTTTACCAAGCAAAAGGCCGACCTTTTGGAACCCCTTATTATTGTAGGCATTGTACTTGTAAATGCAGTGTTGGGCACTTTTCAGGAAGCCAAAGCGGAAAAATCTCTTACGGCACTGCAAAAACTTACTTCGCCCCGCACCAAAGTACTGCGTAACGGCAAAATAACCGTGGTTGATAGTCAAACGCTTGTAGTAGGTGATGTGTGCTTGTTTGAGGCAGGTGATGTGGTAACCGCCGACTGCCGTTTGTGTGCTTCAGAAGGGCTGACGGTTAACGAATCGGCACTTACCGGCGAAAGTTTGCCGGTGGAAAAAAGTCTTAAAACAATGTCACAAGGTACACCTCTTGCCGAGCAATGCAACGTGCTTTTTTGCGGTAGTTTTGTGCTTACCGGCAAAGCAACGGCAATTGTAACTGAAACGGCAATGCAGACGGAAATAGGCAAAATTGCCAATATGCTGGTAAATGCCGACAGCACGGTTACCCCGTTGCAACAACGGCTGAAACACCTTTCAAAAGTAATAGGCATTGTATGTGTGGCGGTATGCGCCGTGGTGCTTGTTCTGGGGTTTGCAAAGGGTGCCGAAGCACGCCAAAGCGGAGAAACGTTGCTAAATGTGTTTATGGATATTTTTCTTACTTCCGTTTCGCTTGCCGTTGCCGCCGTGCCGGAAGGTTTGCCTGCGGTGGTTACCGTTGTTTTGGCACGTGGCATAGAAAAAATGGCAAAACGTGGTGCAATAGTAAAACGTTTGCCGTCGGTAGAGGCGCTTGGCTCGGCAACGGTTATCTGCACCGATAAAACCGGCACGCTTACGCAAAATAAAATGCAACTGGTGGGTGTTTTTGATGGAAAAACCTTTAAAAATGCCGACATTCTTACGGCAAACGATGCAATTATTTTTAACTATTGCAACTGTTGTGATGCCGTTTGCAATGCCAACGGTGATTGGCTTGGTGACCCTACCGAAATTGCCGTTACACAGGCTTTTGACGTACAACAATGTCCTCGCTTGTACCAAATACCCTTTGACAGTGACCGCAAAATGATGACCACCGTGGTAAGAAACAACGGCAACTACTTTTGCATTACCAAGGGTAGTTACGAAAACATGCTTTCTTTTGATAAAAACGGTGACGTGTGGCAAAAACCGTACAATTTTTACACTGCAAAAGGCTATCGTGTACTGGCGCTTTCCGTCAAAAAAATCAGCAATATTTTTCCGCATGACGGTTCTTTGGAAAGTAATTTGCATATTGTCGGTCTGGTTATGATTGCCGATCCGCTTCGGCCTACAGCGGTATCTGCCGTTGCCGATTGCATTACTGCCGGTGTGCGCCCCGTAATGATTACCGGCGACAATCTGCTTACCGCTACGCAAATTGCCAAGGAGGCAGGTATTTTGCAACAAGGTGACCTTGCCGTGGACGGTAAAATGCTAAGTAAGTTAAGCGACAAAGAACTTTTGCAACAGGTGGAAAAAATTGCCGTGTATGCACGTGTTACTCCGTCGGATAAACTGCGCATTGTAAAGGCATGGCAAAGCAAAAATGCCGTTGTTGCTATGACGGGTGACGGTGTAAACGATGCACCGGCACTTAAAACAGCAGACATAGGTTGTGCTATGGGTACCGGAACGGAAGTGGCAAAAAACTCGGCGGATATCATACTGGCAGATGACAATTTTGCCACCGTTGCATCCGCCATTGCTGAAGGTAGAACGGTATACGATAACATCAAAAAATCCGTCAGGTATTTGCTTACTTGTAATATAGGTGAGGTGCTTACGGTGTTTTTTGCGCTTGTTTTGTGGAATGTTTCACCACTGTGTGCAATGCAATTGTTGTGGATAAACCTTGTAACGGACGGTCTGCCGGGTTTGGCACTTGGCGTTGATAATGCCGGTGAAGATGTTATGCTGCGTCCGCCAAAACGCAAGGATGAAACGTTTTTCAGCGGTGGAGTGGGCAAAAGCGTAATTTTTGGAGGAGTTCTGTTTGCTTTTTGCACTTTGGTTGCCTACGGTATTGGTGCAAAACACGGTGAAGAAGTAGCATCGTCTATGGCGTTTGTGGTGCTTTCCGTATCGCAACTTGTTTTTGCATTGGCACTTCGTAACGAAACAAGCATTTTCAGCGGAAAACTTTCACCGTTGCTTGCGGTAAGTTTTGTTGTGGGTTTGGCACTTGTGGTAATTGTGCTTTTTACCCCGCTAAAAGGTGTTTTTCGTCTTGTATCGCTTACCTCTTTGCAACTGCTTGTGGCACTTGCTTTGTCCCTTGTGCCTACGTTGGCATTGGATTTTTCCCGCTTGCTTGGTCGTTATTGCATCAAAAAAGGCTGAAAATACAAAAAGCATTGTGACAATTTAGCATTTTTCCTTGATAATATCGTTGTAAAATGTTACAATAAAAAGACAAAGTGTTTTTTCGGAGGAAAAATGTTTTCTAAAGAATTCAACCAAGTTTTTCAATATGCACAGCAATGCGCCAAAAAGTGTGATGCTGTCGGTTCGGGCCATTTGCTTATGGGACTTACCGCAGTACCAAGTTCCGCACAAAAGCTTCTGGCAGGTTCAGGCATAGATTCTTCCTACCAGGCAAGTGCAGGCAGTAATTTGCAAAAAGCGGAAGAAGTTGATACTATTTTGCGCAAGGCGGAAATGCTTGCAGACGAAACAGGCAGTGATTTTGTTACGCCGTTGCATCTTTTGTATGCCATTTTGCAGTTTGACGGTTGCTATGCTTACGAAGCAATAAAATTCAAATTGGGCGATGTTGCCGGCGTAAAAGCGTTGGAAAATGCCGTGCGTCAGCAACTTCCGCCAAAAAAGGTGACGTCAAACAATGCCGAACTTGCTTTTGCGGGCAGTGCTACAAATTACGTCAACGGCAATCAATTGCTTTTTACTACAGACCTTACGGAACTTGCACAAAGTGGCAGGTTTGATAAAGTAATAGGCAGAGATGCGGAAACGGAAAGGGTTATTCAGACTTTGGTACGCCGTACAAAAAACAATCCCGTGCTTATTGGTGAGGCGGGTGTTGGCAAAACCGCAGTTGTAGAGGGACTTGCACAACGGTTGGCAAGCGGATGTGTTCCGTTTGAACTTGTAGGCAAACGTCTGTTGGAAGTAGACGTATCGGCAATGCTTGCGGGTACACGCTACCGTGGAGATTTTGAAGAACGCTTCAAGTCGTTGCTTGCTACCGTTCAGTCTCAGGGGAACGTAATTTTGTTTATTGACGAACTACACAACCTTTGCGGTGCAGGTAGCACCGGTGAAAACGGCATGGATGCAGCGGAAATACTAAAGCCTGCTCTTGCACGTGGCGCATTGCAACTTGTCGGCGCAACCACACTTGACGAGTATCACCGCTACGTGGAGAAAGATCCTGCATTGGAACGGCGTTTTCAACCTATTACGGTAAACGAACCCTCGCCGGAAATTGCCGTGCAAATTGTTGACGGCGTAAAGGAAAAATACGAACAACATCACGGTGTAACCATAACGGAAGAAGCAGTGGAAACGGCGGTATATCTTTCTGTGCGCTATTTGCCTGACCGCCATTTGCCGGACAAGGCTTTTGACGTTATTGACGAGGCGTGTTCCCGTCTTAAAATAAAAAATACTTCGGCAAATCCCGAATTGACCGTATTGCAACAAAACGTGGTGCAAATGCAAAGTCAATTGCAAAAGGCCACAGCGGAAAACAACGTCACCCTTACGGAAAAGTATTCAGAATTGTATGCCAAAGCGGTAAGTGACTACAACACTTTTGTGGCTAAACAACGCAAAAACATTACACTTACCTCAGACGAAGTGGCAAAAGCCGTTGCCGATATGACGGGTATACCCGTTGCAGAGCTAAGCAAGGGCGAAAAAGACAGGTTGCTTCATTTGGAAGAGGAGCTCGGCAAACGTGTAATAGGGCAAAAACAGGCCATACGTGCCGTAAGTTTGGCGGTGCGCCGTCAACGTGCAGGGCTGAAGGATCCAAACAAACCGATAGGCAGTTTTATTTTTGTCGGGCCGACGGGCGTAGGCAAAACGGAGCTTGCCAAGGCGCTTTCCGATTGTATTTTCGGCGAAGAAACGGAAGTTGTGCGTGTGGATATGTCGGAATATATGGAGAAGGAAAGCACTGCAAAACTTATAGGTGCGCCACCGGGATATGCCGGCTACGATGAAGGTGGCTTTCTTACTGACAAAATACACCGCCACCCTTACAGCGTAGTGCTTTTTGACGAGGTGGAAAAAGCCCATCCCGATGTTTTTAACTTGCTGTTGCAAATACTTGATGAAGGTCGTTTGACGGATAGTCACGGCAAAACGATAGATTTCAAAAATACCGTGATAATTCTTACCAGCAATGTTGGCGCAGGTCAATCAACGCAAAACGTAAATGACGGCAAGTATGTAAGTTACGAACAACTTGTTGCCGACGTAACGGAAAACCTCAAAAAGTTTTTCCGACCGGAGTTTTTGAACCGTGTTGACGAAACCGTTGTGTTTGATTACCTCTCCAAACAGGATACGGTACAAATTACCGAGCTTCTTTGCACAAATCTCGGGAAACGCCTGAAGGGTACATTAAAACTGCGCTTCAGTGAAAATGCCGTTAACGTTATTGCTACCGAAGGTTACGATAAAGCCTACGGCGCACGTCCGTTAAAACGTGCAATTCAACGTAAGATAGAGGATGTACTGGCGGAAAAATTGCTTGCCGGTGAGTTTAGTAAAGGCGATGCAATTCTTATTGATGCTCAAAACGGCAAAATTGTGTTTGTAAAACAATAAATTACATTTTGGCCGAATACTTTTGTGTATTCGGCTTTTTATTGTAAAATTTGCGTAATATAAACGTAAAACACCTTGAAACGCCCTTTTGTTTGTGTTATAATGTAATTACAAAAGGGCAAAAAACCTTTTTGTTAAAAACATTTTTCGGAGGTAGACTATGAAATTGGAATTTGTTGTAAAAAACTACCGTATTTCGGAAAGACTAAACGAAATACTTGCCGCAAAACTTAACAAACTTGATAAGTATTTTGACACCAAAGACGTGCCTTGCAAAGTGGTGCTTACCGACCTTGGCCGTCAGTGTAAAATGGAGGTTTCCATTAACTATCACGGCGCAAACGTGCGTTGCGAGGTTATTGGCAACACAATGTACTACAACATTGACGAATGTTTGCCTAAATTGGAACGTCAGATTGTAAAACACCGTGAAAAACTTTGCAGTAAACACAAAATGCCTGCTCACGAAGGCTACGAATATATTTCCTACGTGGAAGACGAAAAGCCTGAAATAGCCAAGGTAAAGAAGTTTGCTATAGAAAGTATGACACCGGAAGAAGCAGCAGAAGAACTTGATATGGTCGGTCACGATTTTTATTTGTTTGTAAACAGCAAAACAAACAATACCGAGGCGGTTTATCGTCGTAAGGACGGAACCGTTGGTTTGCTTTCACCGTATGTACAATAACGGCAGGTAAATAAAATGAACAGTACTGTTAGTTTTGCAAGCGATTTTATTACGCTTTTCAGCGAAATGACGCCACTTGTTATTATTTTGTTTGTGCTTGGCATTATTTTTTGCGTGATAGAGCTGTTTACACCCGGTTTCGGCATTTTTGGCATAAGTGGCATTGTTTTGCTTGTTCTGGCAGTGGTTTTGCGTATGGTGAACGGCGGAACAACTGCAATGTTTTTGTATATGCTACTTATAAGCGGAACTTTTATTGGCGTTTTGTTCTGGCTGGTTATTCATTCGGTAAAAAAGGGTAAACTAGGTAAAACGGCAATTTTCAGTGTGGGAACAGCCGTTCCCGAGGGCAAAACCGAAGGCACAAACGATTTTTCCGCATTGCTTAATCAAAGCGGAGTTGCGGTAACTGCGTTGCACCCGATTGGTCGTGCAAAGTTTGGTGATGCCGTGGTTGACGTTGTTGCCCGTGACGGTTTTATTGATGAGGGTAAAACCGTTACCGTTGTTGAAACGGAAGGTCAACGTGTGTTGGTAATTGAAAAATAAACTGAACAATATTTGAAAGGAGATATAAAAAATGAATTTACTTTTGGCATTATTTGCCGAAGGGGCAGGTATCGGCTCTCTCGGCATAACACTGATTATTGTCGGTGTAGTACTGGTAATTTTTCTTATTTTTGTTCCGCTGGGAACATGGTTTACGGCACTTATCAGTCAATCTCACGTTAGTATGAGCAGACTTATAGGTATGAAGCTCCGCCGTTTGCAATATCGTCAACTTGTTGATGTGTACATTCGTGCAAGCAAAGCCGGTCTTAACATAGATATAAGCGAATTGGAAAGCCACGCAATGGCAGGCGGTAACGTAAGCAACGTTGTAAACGCTCTTATTTCCGCACATAGCGCCAATATTGAACTTTCTTTGCAGTCGGCCAAGGCTATTGACCTTGCCGGTCGTGACGTTCTTAATGCCGTAAAAGTATCGGTAAATCCAAAGGTGATTGAAACGCCGATTATCAGCGCTATTGCCAAAAACGGCATAGAACTTCGTGTAAAGGCACGTGTTACCGTTCGTGCAAATATCAGCCGTCTTATAGGTGGTGCCGGCGAAGAAACAATTATTGCCCGTGTAGGTGAAGGCATTGTAACCACGGTCGGTTCTTCCGAAACGCACAAAGAAGTATTGGAAAACCCTGACCTTATTTCCAAAACGGTGCTCAAAAAAGGTTTGGATGCAGGCACTTCTTACGAAATTTTGTCTATAGATATTGCCGACGTTGACGTTGGTAGAAATATTGGTGCACAATTGCAGATGGATCAGGCTGAAGCCGACAAACGCATTGCTCAGGCAAACGCCGAAGAAAGACGTGCAATGGCTATTGCAACGGAACAGGAAATGAAGGCGCACACGCAGGAAATGCGTGCCAAAGTTGTGGAAGCCGAAGCGGAAGTTCCACGTGCAATGGCGGAAGCCTTCCGCAACGGAAACCTTGGCATAATGGACTACTACAATATGCAGAACGTTCAGGCTGATACAGCTATGCGCAAGGCAATTTCCGGCGGAAACGAAAGCCCTGTAACCACCAAAACGGAAGAAAAATAACACAAGGGGGTTAAGTTTTTATGCTTAATTTTTCCGCAATGTTTTTTGCCGGTGAGGG
>JAZLJV010000118.1:0-3407 GCA_045618025.1 Clostridia bacterium | reverse complement strand
GTTATTAAGTGGGAACAGGAAAGTCGGCTTCCGAGACGGCAATTTGAAACCGAGCGATTGAACAGTGGCACCCGTTGGCAGATAGAACAACTCGACAAACTGCATTGGATTGAAGACGAGCAGAATCTCTTTCTCATTGGTAAATGCGGAACGGGGAAGACGTCGCTTGCGGTGCATCTCGGCAGAGAAGCGTTAAGGGCAGGAATCAAAGTCACTTATACAAAGGTGGAAGATTTCCTTTATACGCTACACACCAAAGACCATGTTACAAAACAAAGAAACCGTTACAAGTATTGGCTGTCGTCCTCGCTTATCATTGTTGACGACTTTATGTACGCCGGCATGACGGAAGAAGACTTGACGGATTTTTATCACACAATTATGTTACTTAACGAAACGAGAAGCATTGTCATCATCACAAACCGTGAACTGTCTTCGTGGCAGAGCGGACATGACTCGCATCTTATGCAAACGCTGATCGAAAGACTCAGCATCGGCAGCCAGATGATACGGCTGTCATAACACAAAAGACGCCGTGGCCGTATTGCCACCGTGCGTCACTGAATTTGAAAATAACAGTTGAATAAACTTGAAATATAACCTGCGCCGATGTCCCCGCCTTTTTAAGCCGGGATACCCCTCCAAAAATTTGGAGGAGCCGTAAACGGCTATCGGCTGGGTTGAAATCGGTCGCCTCGTATTATTTGCGAATAAATTTGCAATAATCCTCGGCTCCGATTATAAAGGTTTAAGAGAAAATCCCTTTTTAATAAAATTTGTCACTCTGCGGGCAAGAGAAAACCTGCGATTGACAGAGCACCTTAAACAGCATAGGGTAGGGGGATTAAAATCTTAAAAAACGACCTTTTGACGACCGGCGCGGAGTGCCGTGTAAATTATCGGGAAATCAAGAGGTAGAAATGTCTACCAACATTTCTACGTTCTTTTGTATTTTTACCCCTATTTTAGGGGTATTTTTAGGTACCCCCTCCAAAAAACAGATATTCAAGAGGGTGTAATTGATAAAACCGACGCTCTTATAACAGCACTTGCTGGATACAATGGTGAAGTTACTGTAGCATTGGATATGAATGGTGATGTTACTTCTTTCACATACAAAACAATTAAGAACTACACATGCGAGTATGTGACATCTGGTAGCGCTTGGACAGTTAGAAAATAACTAATTCCTAATTAAACAGCAAACAAAGAGCTCTCAATTTTGGGAGTTCTTTTTTGTGCAATTTTGCGTGGACAAAAAACGGTATCAGGTTGTATTGAGTGCTTGGTGTGCGTTACTTTTGCAAAGATTATGTAAAAATGTTGAAAACGGGCAAGAAATTTTGGAAAGGGTCTTGAAATTATAAAAAAATGTGATATAATATAACAAAGTTTGTTTATGGGACAAAATGTCGCTTTTTTGATGTTTTTGTCGTAGAAAGGAGTATTATGCAAAAAGTTGCTCTTATTGATTTGGGCTCAAATACGGCACGGCTGGTTATTTTTGAAGTGATGGATAACGGCTTTTTTGTCGTTTCGGAAGAACGGCACGAATCTGTTCGTCTTGGCGAGACCGAGGCGGACGGCTGTCTTAAGCAGACACGCATTATGCAGGCAATTTCCACACTTAAAATGTTCAGAGAAATTTGTCTTGTGGCAGGTGTGGAAAAAATTATTCCTATTGCAACGGCTGCCGTACGCAGGGCAAGCAACCAGAATATTTTTCTTTCTGATGTGTACAATGCAACGGGCTTGCGTTTTCAGGTGCTAAGTGAAGAAAAGGAAGCGTTGTATATTTACCAAGGCGTAATAAACAGCATGGAGATACCTCGTGGCTTAATTATGGAGATTGGCGGAGGTTCAACAAAGTTTGTTTACTACAACCGTCGTGCAATTTTGCACACGCACATTTTCCCGTTTGGCTCAGTAACACTTTCCAAAATGTTTGAAAAACCAGACGAAACGCCGGAACAAATTGCCGACGATATGGTTGCCTACGTTACAGAGCAGTTGCAACAGGTAGAGTGGCTTGCTGAGGTGGACCCGGATACGCAGTTTATCGGCGTGGGCGGTAGTTTCCGCAACCTTGCACGAATTATCCGCAAGGTTACCAAATACCCGCTGGATATGGTACACAACTACGTGATGAATGCCAACGACTTTAACAGCGTTTACGATATGATTCGTCCGCTTGACCTGGACAAAAAACGCCGTATAAAGGGCCTTAGTACTTCCCGTGCGGATGTTTTCCCGAGTGCTCTTGCCTTTATAAAGGCAGTGGTGGACCATATGCATTTTGAAAAAATTACCGTCAGCGGTTGCGGATTGCGCGAAGGCATTATGTTTAACTACCCTGAGGAGCTGGAAAAGCCTATTTCCGACGTGCTTGGCCACAGTTTGCTTACAACGTTAAAACATATGGGTATTGACCATGTACACGCCGAACAAACCTTTAACCTTTGCGTGCAACTGTTTAAGCAATTGCGTGTTTTGCACAAATTTCCTCGTCAGTACGTGCGAGTGTTGCGTGTGGCATCAATTTTGAACGATGTCGGCAAAACATTTAAGTTCTACAACAACGCAAAACACACCTCTTATATGATTTTGAACAGTAACTTGTACGGCATTTCACACAAAGATTTGGTGTTGGCATCGTTTGTTGCCGATGTGCACGACAAGGAAGAACTCAGTTTTTCCGATTGGTCAAAGTACAACGGTATTTTGTCTGTAGAAGACGTTGAAGCTGTTAAAAAACTTTCTGTAATTTTGCGACTTTCACAGGCTTTGGATATTGGTAAGCACAGCGTTGTAAACGAAATAAGCTGTGATGTGCTTGGCGACAGCGTTATTATGAAACTTGACATCAACGGCGATGCAAGTCTGGAAATAAAATCTGCCGACGATCTTGCACTTGACTTTAAGCGTGTGTTTAAAAAGAATTTGGAAATACTGTAATAAAATATGCATCGCAACAGCGGTGCATTTTTTATGGTATTATTATTAATATATATATAGTTTTATTATTTTAGCCTGCCTTTGCATTGGTGGCTTTTGTTGTTGTGCACAATTTTTAACTACGCACCGTTAGTTTGCATAAGTGCAGACTTTTTTTACTTTAGACTATGTCGGCATTTTGACCTCTGAGCTGTGCACAATTTTTTAAGTAGAAGCATAAAATATTGTGCATAACTTTTAACTTTGCAAAAAATTCGCACATTTTTTTGTTTATTTTTTTATTCGCAGTTTCATTTTTATATAGTCTTTATAGCAAACTATAAACATATTTTTGTCATTTCAAGACGTTTTTTGTTTATGTCGCAAAGACATACGATTTTGAATTTATCTGGCTGATTGTTAACAAGATTGCCATATGTGTCAGCGCCTCTTCCACCGCAACCTAAAATAGC